>CAZFKF010000106.1:0-9697 GCA_964518805.1 uncultured Planctomycetaceae bacterium
GATCGGCAGGCCCGACTCGAGCAGGCCCAGGTACTAGGCCGTATCGTAACCCACGTTGCACTCCTCCTCCGACTCGTTCGGTCCACGGCCTATGTTGAAATACACGGCCCGGACCTTCGCCTGGAGCAAATCGGGTTCACGATTGAAGGCCGCCGCCAGGGCGCGGCAACTGCCCGTCGTAAACAGCGTGACCTTCTCCTGCGAATCACGTAGAACGGAAAGGAGCAGGTTCACGGCGCCCTGAAACTCGGCAGCCTGGCCCAATGCCTTGTCGCCGCGGCTGGCAAGGGCCTGATTCAATCCGATCACATAGGGGACCTTGCGGCCGGTGATGTGCATCAGTTGCTCGACCGCTGGCCGGCCGCAACGTTTAGCCTGATCGGCCCCCAGGTCGAGAATAACCCCTTTGACGTCGAAGTCGCGGATCGCGAAAAGACAGGCCAAATCGTAATGATCGTCGGGATCGGCGTGGGGATGGAAGAGATCGGTCGAATACACAATCGGCACCTTGGCGTTTGCCGCCAAAGCAGGACTCCAGAGGGAGGCCAAGAGGAGGCTGCCAATCCAGATCTTTCCCATCGTCAATTCTCCCTGCGATCCAGTCCACTCACGGCACCCGTTGCCGGCGGCTTCATTCTGCGCGGGCGACACGCGCACGGCAAGATCCCTGCGCCGAGGAAGGCAGGCCCATGGCACGCGACACGAACAACGAAGCTGATCCTGCCGGAACTCCGATGCACGCGCGGTTGGGATTCCCGTTGTGTTGGCCTATAATTTCGAGTGTGGCTGCGTGCCGGCATGTCGCAGCGATGTCTTTCGGCGCCGAAGCGTGATGATGATCGAGTCTCGAAATCCGGACAACTCTCCTGAAAGCGACCCAGTTCCCGATGGCGAAAACTCGCCCGCGGCGGAGAAGGTGCGTTCTTTCCCCCATTCGCCGGGGGTGTATCTCATGAAGGACGCGGCCGGACGCGTGATCTACGTGGGCAAGGCCAAGGACTTGCGGAATCGGGCGGGGAGCTACTTTCTCAAAGCGGCGGCCGAAGAGCCCCGCACAGCGCGGCTCGTGCCAGAGATTCGCGACATCGACTACCTGGAGGCGGACAGCGAGGTCGACGCCCTTCTCATGGAGGCCCGGCTGATCAAGGACATCCAGCCCAAGTTCAACCAGGATCTCAAGGACGACAAGACGTTTCCCTACCTCGAGATCCACTGCGACGAGGATTTCCCCCGCGTGGCGTTTACGCGGGAACCGAGTCCGAGGGGCACGAAGCTCTACGGGCCGTTCGCCGGCGCGGCTGGGCTTCGCGGAGCGATTCAGGTGTTACAGAAGGTGTTCAAGTTCCGCACGTGCACACTGGACATCGACGAGAACGACCCGAAGTGGCAATGGTACCGGCCCTGCCTGCTGGCTTCGATCCGCCAGTGCACTGCGCCGTGCAACTTCCGAATCGCCAAGGAGGAATATCGCAAAGACATCCGTCGACTTCAGCAGTTTCTGGAGGGCAAGAAGCGTAGCCTTCTGGAGGAGATGCGCAAGGAAATGGCGGCGGCCGCCAGCGAACTTCGCTACGAGGAGGCCGCACGGCTTCGCGACGAGATTCATCTGCTGGAGACCCTCGACCAGCGCGGCGAATTGGATACGCACGTGCAGCCCGAGGTGTTCCACATGGACCCGAAACGAGGACTCGCCGGACTGCAACGCGTGCTGGGGTTAGAGAAGCGGCCGCGAACCATCGAGGGCGTGGATATTGCGCACCTGGCTGGGCAAGAGAAGGTGGCCAGCCTGGTGCAGTTCATCGATGGGCTGCCGTTCAAGCCGGGCTACAAGCACTTTCGCATACGCGAGGTCGCCGGCGTGGACGACACAGCCAGCATCCACGAGGTCGTGGCCCGGCGCTTCCATCGGTTGCGCGAAGAAGGCGATGTCTTCCCCGACATTCTCCTGATCGACGGCGGCAAGGGACAGCTCAACGCCGCGTTGGCCGCATTCGAGGCCCTTCAAATCCAGCCGCCCACGGTGATCTCGCTGGCCAAGCGAATGGAAGAAGTCTACGCGCCCGACCGCGAGGCGCCGCTGCGACTCAGCCGGCACTCCTTCGCGTTGCGACTGCTGCAGTACGTGCGCGACGAGGCCCACCGTTTCGCGCAGCACTATCATCACATCCTGCGACGCAAGTCGACCTTGGGCGAATAGCGCGGCCAGCCGAGCCGCTGCCTGCCGCGCCTGGCCAACAGCCCCGACACCCATCGATCGGACCATTGCAGTCTGGGCTGCAGCTTCCCGTTGCCCATCACGCCGCGACCAAGATCGTGCGGTCCGCTCTAGAGCGCGTCGGCCTCCGCATGAGCGTGCGCGGGCAGTTGGAAGGCCGGTTGGCTTTTTTGCATTTTTCTGGGGCGGGTAGTTGCCAACGGCGGCGAAACGGCTAAACTCTCTTCTGTGGATTGGACGCCCAATGATGAACGCAAACGGAAGTAAATTATGGGAAAGTTGCCCATAATACTCACCATGGCCGTTGGGCGTCGCGTCGAGGCACGAAGAGCGCTAGCCGGGGGCCTTCAGGCTACAGAATTGCAGGAGACCAAAGGGCGTGCCCGGAGTCCAGCAGTTCATCTTGGGGGAGTTTCGGCGTACGCTCGACGAGCGCTACCGCCTCACGATTCCCAACGAGATGGGCGATCCGCTCACCGCCGAGTCGTCGGACTGCTTCCTCGCCAAGGAGCGGCCCGGCTGCCTCAGCTTGTGGAGCGCCCCGGCGTGGCAGTCGCGGCTGGACGAGGGGGTGGCCCTGATTCAGCAGAAGATGCGGGCGGGGAAACTGGAGGGACGGATCGCCGACGTCCAACGCCTCGGACGCCTTTTGTCTACGCGGCATACGCCGGTCGTGCTGGCCGGCCGAGGCCGACTGCTCATTCCCGAGGGATTTCGCCAGTTCCTTGGCGTCGAACCGGGCGGCGAAGTGATGGTCGTCGGAGCAGCGGTGTGCGTCGAGATCTGGCGCCCGGACGCCTGGGTCGCATATTTGGACCGCGGAATCCCCAAGTTTGGGCGGTTATTCGATCAACTCAGCCAATAACGGAGCCTTCGCGCTGATTTGCGGGAACCCGCACCATGCCCGATCCGGTGAATCCTCAACGTTTCCCCGGCATGTGTCACCCGGTTGAAATGCGAGTTACCAGGGATGGAGAAAGGGCCACGGACCGGCCCAAGTCTCACCAGGATCGGGCATGGTTTTTTCTTTTCTCGCCGCACACCCCTCGCGTCCAGGACGCGGCGTTCCGTGAGGGCGGCACACCGTCGAACAACGGTCGGCGCCGCCGACAGTCCGTGGTCCGTTCCAAGTCGCCATTCGTGGACGGGTTGGAGCCCAGCCTACGGCGAGGTCTTCGGACGATTCTGGACGGTGACGTAGCCTAGCCGAAGCTCGTGCAACAGGCTGTCGAGCATGGCGGTCTCGTCCGGCGTCCGGTTCCCCTCAGTCTTCTGAAAAAGGACATCCAGCATGCCGATCACATGCTTGGCCTCCTCCAAATCGACCTCGGGGCTCTCTCCACCCGGCGTTGCGACGAGCCCCATCGCAGCCATCGCCTGCATCCCCAACGAGGTTGCCAGTAGGGACAGCGACGGCGGGGGCAAGGGGCCGCGCGGCTGCTGAGCGGCCGAGGGCCTATCCGGTTTCGCCGACCCTGACTGGGCGGCCTGCCGCTCGGCCTCCACCTGTGCCTTCCAATCCTCGTCGACAATGATCTTCTTGTGCTTCGGCAGATCGGTGTGTTCGCTCATCGTGAACTGGGCTCCTTGGCGGTACCAAGCTTTGCGGTCGCGTCGGACGGGCCCGCCTGGGCGGGCGGTGTGGAGGACGATGCCGGCTGCTCTCCCTTGGCGGCGCGCTCGGCCCTGAGTGCGTGCCGCTCGACCGCCGCCCCCACGAACCCGGCAAACAGCGGATGCGGACGCGTGGGCTGCGACTTGAACTCAGGGTGGAACTGCACGGCCGTGAACCAGGGATGCGATTCGAGGCCGATAACCTCGACCAGCGAACCATCAGGGCTGGTGCCCACCACCTGCAACCCGTGCGCTGTAAACTGCTGGCGATAGGTGTTGTTGAACTCGTATCGATGCCGGTGCCGTTCGGAGATCTCCAGCGCGCCATAGCACTTTGCGACCGTGCTTCCCGAAGCCAGTTTGGCGGGATGGGCCCCCAAACGCATGGTCCCGCCCATGTTCGTAATCGACTTCTGCTCGTCCAGCAGGCAGATGACCGGGTGGGGACAGTTCTTGTCGAACTCCGTGGAATGTGCCCCTTCCAGCCCGACAACGTTCTGAGCAAATTCGATCACGGCACACTGCATGCCAAGGCAGATCCCGAAGAAAGGAATTCCGCGCAGGCGGGCGAAGCGGATGGCCTCCAGCTTGCCCGAGATGCCGCGCTCTCCGAATCCGCCCGGCACCAAAACGCCGTCGACCCCCGACAGAAGGCGCTCGGGCCCTTCGCGTTCCACGAGTTCGCTGTGAATTCGCTGGATGCGAACCTGGGCGCGATGCGCGATTCCACCGTGGTCCAGGGCCTCGTAGATCGATTTGTAGGCGTCGCGGTGCTCCGAGTACTTGCCCACCACCGCAATCGTGATTTCGTGCTCGGGATTGCGCAACCGGTGCACCAACTCGCGCCAGTCGTCCAAGTGCAGCTTGCCGGCCTTGAGGCCGAGCTTGCGGACGATCAGCTCGTCGAGGCTATTGTCGACCAGGCTGATGGGGACTTCGTAGACCGAAAAGTCCTTGTCTCGCTCCTCGATCACAGCGTCCACCGGCACGTTGCAGAACAGCGCGATTTTGGCCCGGTCGTCGCGGCTCAAAGCTCGCTCGGTCCGACAGATGAGAATATCGGGCTGAATACCGATCTGCCGCAATTGGCCGACGGAGTGCTGCGTTGGCTTGGTCTTCAACTCGCCCGCAGCTTTCAGATAGGGCACCAACGTGAGGTGGATGTAGAGGCAATTCTCCTTGCCGACGTCGAGGGCGAACTGGCGAATCGCCTCGAGGAAGGGCTGGCTCTCGATGTCCCCCACGGTTCCACCGATTTCCGTAATCACCACATCCACGTCGGAGGCGTCGAGCTTGGCGATCGCTCCCTTGATCTCGTTGGTGATGTGCGGAATCACCTGGACCGTCTGGCCCAGGAACTCGCCGCGCCGCTCCTTGTTGATCACGGAGAGATAGATCTGGCCGGTGGTGTAGTTGCTGTCGCGCGTCAGGGGGCTGTTGGTGAATCGCTGGTAGTGCCCCAGATCGAGATCCGTCTCGCTTCCGTCGTCCAACACGTAGACCTCGCCGTGCTGATAGGGGCTCATGGTGCCCGGATCGACGTTGATATACGGATCGATCTTCTGCATGCGGACCGAAAGCCCGCGTCGTTCCAAGAGCATGCCGATCGAGGCGCTGGTAAGCCCCTTGCCCAGGGAGCTAACCACCCCACCGGTGACGAAGATATGTTTGGTCATAGATAGCCGTCCTGCCTTGCGCGCTGAGGGTTGCTTCATGCCCGGTGCAAAGTCGCATTGTAGGGCAAAGCAGGCAGGGTCGAAAGCCGCGCCCCGCCATCGTCGGTCCCGCGGCAAGGGGGGACTGCATGATTTCACGCAGCCCGTTGACGCCGACGCCACTTATGGACGAAGGCTTCGTAGTCCGCCGGGGTGTCGATTCCGAAGGTCGCTTCATCCACGACTCCGACGAGAATCGAGTGCCCCGCGTGAATCACGCGGAGTTGTTCCAGGCACTCGATCCGCTCGATCGCCGGCTGCGGCAATTGGGCGACGCTCAGAAGGAAATCGCGACGATACGCGTACAGACCCACGTGCTGATAGAAATGCGGAGGATCGGCATTGAGCAGCGAGTCGTCCCATTGGCGAGGACGCGGGATGGGGCTCCGGCTGAAGTAGATGGCCCTCCCGCGCGCGTCAAAGACCACCTTGACACAAGCCGGGTCGTCGAGCTGCTTCCGGGTTCGGATGGGAGTCGCGAGCGTCGACATCGCGGCGTCCGGCGATCGCTCCAGCAGTTCGATGGCAAGATCAATCGATCGGCCGGCGATCTCCGGCTCATCCCCTTGGACATTGACAAGGATGTCGACATCGTGCATTTTTCGCGCGACTTCGGCCACTCGGTCCGTGCCTGAGGCTGCGTTCGGGTCTGTCATCACCGCCCGGCCGCCAAAGGACTCGACCTCGTCGAAGATCTCGGGGGAGTCGCAAGCGACACAGACGCTGAGTGGCCTGGTGGCCTGTCTGGCCGCCTCGTACGTGTGCTGAAGAAGTGACTTGCCGGTTTCGCGCAAGAGGAGTTTGCGGGGAAGCCGGGTCGACTTCAACCGTGCGGGTATCACGATCGCACTGGAGAACGCCCTTGCTGCGCCGTCGAACGAGTTGTGCATCCTTGTGCCCTCCTTGGCTTTGCGCGAACTGTATGGCCCATGATAGCGAATCGTGGGCCGGTAGGGGTAGCCCGATCCAAGCATCACCCCTCTGGCGGTTAAGTCCCTTCCTCGCCGACCCCTGTCAGCTACACTAGTCTAGGCGCTCCAGAACGTGGGATGGGGCTCGCCTCGCTGGTTCGGCCCACGAACCGTCTGAGGATGTAACCATGTGCGGAATCGTTGGTTATGTTGGTGCGTCGCAGGCCGTCGACTTCCTGCTTTGCGGGCTTCGACGTCTGGAGTACCGCGGATACGACAGCGCGGGAGTGGCGGTATCCAACCCTTCGGGCGGTATCGAGTGCGTCAAATCAGCGGGGCGGATCGAGCGGCTTAAGGCGCTCGTGGATCAGAATGCGATCGGCGGGTGCCTCGGAATCGGGCACACCCGATGGGCTATCCACGGCGCGCCGACGGACATAAATGCCCACCGTCATTTCGGTGGTTCCGGCGAAGTCTCGGTCGTCCACAACGGCGTAATCGAGAACTATCAGGCACTCAAGGCGAGGCTTGAGGCTGCGGGCTACGAGTTCCGTTCTGCGACGGACACAGAGGTCATTGCACACTTGATCGCCGAGTGCCTCAAGGACCAGGTGAGAATTCGCCGGGAGACGCCGGCGGGCGATCACTGGGTGCTGGTCTCGGCCGTCCAGGCAGCGCTTTCGCAGTTGCAGGGCACCTATGGCTTGGCGATCCTCTTCCGGGACTACCCAGACGTGATCGTCGCGGCACGGCTGGGCAGCCCGCTGGTCGTGGGAATTGGCGAGGGCGAGCATTTCGTGGCCAGCGACGCCTCTCCCTTGGCAGGCTACACGGACAAGATCGTCTACTTGGCCGACCACGAGCTCGCCTTAGTAACGGCCGATTCGCTGCACGTCGTACATCGCGACCATGGGACCGTGCGACACGACGTGCACATCTTGGACATGGTGGCCAGCGACGTCGCGTTGGGGGGCTATCCCCATTACATGCTTAAGGAGATTTACGAGCAGCCCGATTCGCTTCGCAACGCGATGCGCGGTCGGTTCGACCTTGAGGCGGCCACAGCCAAGCTGGGCGGACTGAATCTCACGCCGCAGCAATTGCGTCAGGCCAGCCGCCTTCTGGTCACGGCTTGCGGAACGAGCTGGCACGCCGGCCTAGTGGGTGAGTATCAGATTGAGACCCTTGCGCGAATGCCGGTCGAGGTGGAGTATGCGAGCGAACTGCGATATCGCAACCCGCCGATGGATCCCAACACGCTGGTTTTCGCCATCACCCAGAGCGGCGAGACCACCGACACCTTGGCTGCCCTTCGGGAAATGAAGCGTAAGGGCTTTCCAACGCTCTCGATCTGCAACGTGGTCGGCAGCACCATTGCTCAGGAGGCGGACGGCGGCGTCTATTTGCACGCCGGACCGGAAGTTGGCGTCGCGTCGACCAAGGCATTCACGTCGCAGTGCGTGGTCCTGGCACTCCTGGCGCTGTATTTGGGCCGCATGCGGCACGTGAGCTTCGAGGCCGGGATGCGGATGATCCGCGAGCTTCAAGAATTGCCCGACAAGATATCGCGGGCCCTCGATACCGATTCTCAGGTCCGCCGGATCGCGCAGAAATACGTTGACTGCAACAACTTCCTTTACCTTGGCCGACAGTTCAATTTCCCGACGGCCCTGGAGGGGGCGCTCAAGCTGAAGGAAATCAGCTACATCCACGCCGAAGGATATCCCGCCGCTGAAATGAAGCATGGCCCCATCGCCCTGGTCGACAAACACACGCCGAGCGTGTTCTTGATGCCTCACGGCACCGTGTACGACAAGGTGATGTCGAACCTCGAAGAAATCAAGGCCCGGGGCGGGCCCGTCATCGCCGTGGTCTGCGAGGGAGACGCCAAAGCCGCTGCCTTGGCCGATGACGTGATTGAGATTCCCGCGGTTGCCGAGTATTTGCAGCCGGTCGTCTCCATCGTTCCGCTGCAACTCTTGGCATATCACATCGCCGTGGCCCGGGGGTGCGACGTGGACAAGCCGCGGAATCTCGCCAAGAGCGTGACGGTGGAATAGGTGGAGTGCGGCGCGTTTCCGCCTTCTTGCGTTGATCGCGATCCGTCCAGCCGGACGGATTCCGCCGGATGGGCTCTGGTTCTGGCCAAGCATTCCCCCAATGGAGTTACTTGAATCGGACGGTTTCATTGCCTATGGTGTTGTGCGGACAACAGTAGACTTTGTCGATTGCACGCTTCGGGGGGAGTGGGGGGATTGTTGCGGAGCCGTGGATCGGGCTTTCAAGACTGCCGGCCGATTGTCGGGCCGTATTCTCCGGACTGTGGACTAGGCTTCGGTACGGCCCCGCGGTTGGCCGACCCATTGCATCTGGAAGAAGGAGAAACCAATGTCGAGTCTCGTATCTAGGGTGGTGTTTCCGTTGGCGCTGACCCTCGTGACCGTCGCCCCTGCCGGCCTCTATGCCGGAGACTGCGGCGCTTGCCAACCGGCCGCGGAGCAGACGACCTGCAAGCCCGAGGTGCAGTACGTCGAGAAGACGGTCATGTGTCCGCAGTGGGTCATCGAGAAGCGGAAGTGCACGGTCACGCAGTGCCGGCCGGAAGTCCGCGAGTGTACGGTGACGGTCTGCAAGCGGATTCCCGAGACCAAGGCCGTTCAGCGCACTTGCTGCGTCATGGTGCCCGAGATTCGCACGCGTACGGAAGAGTGCGTCGTCTGCAAACCCGTCTTCCACGAAGAGACTCGCGAGTACACCGTGATGGTTCCCACCTGCGAGACCCGCCAGGGCACGCGGACGGTCTGCAAATGGGTGCCCGAGAAACAAATGCAGACGGTTTGCGAAGACCAAGGGCACTGGGAGGAACAGGACTGCGGGTGCGGCCGATGCTGCGATCCGTGCGCGCCGAAGTGCGTTCGCCGTTGCTGGGTGCCGAACATCGTGGAGAAACAGGTTGAGGTCACCTGCATGAAGGCCGTCACCGTCGAAGAACCGTGCACCTACCAGGTCCGCGTGTGCAAGCCAGTACAGAAGACCTGCAAGGTCCGCGTGTGCGAGTACCAGCAGGTTCCGGTGAAGCGCGAAGTCCGCTACACGGTGTGCGTACCCAAGGAGGTCACGAGAACCGAGTACGTGACGACCTGGCATTGCCAGCAGGTCGAAGAAGTCCGGAAGTACACGGTGATGGTGCCGTACCAGGTCGAGAAGGAGGTTCCGGTCCGCGTGTGCCAGATGGTGCCCAA
>CAZFKF010000107.1:0-9691 GCA_964518805.1 uncultured Planctomycetaceae bacterium
GTTCCAGCACCACCTGAGTTCGTGCAAGTACAACCTTGGCAAGGTCATCAGGGTTTGGGGACGACATGGTGGTGCCACGGCGTAGGCGTGGGCGTCGCCGTTGCCGCGGCACTCGTGGCCGTGATGGCGTTTACCTTGCTGGTGACCGCGCTGCGCTGCTGCAAACGGTGCCCGAGCAACCGCGTGTTGGTGGTCTACGGCCGGGCGGGCAAAGGCGGGGCGGCCGATTGCGTCCATGGCGGTTTGCGCGTCGTGTGGCCGCTGATCCAGGACTACGACTGGCTGTATCTGGATCCGATGCAGATCGAGATTCCGCTTCGCGGCGCGCTTTCGGCCGAGAACATCCGCGTCAATGTCCCCAGCGTCTTCACCGTGGCCATCGGCACCACGCCCGAGTTGATGCAGAACGCCGCTATCCGCCTCTTGGGCCTGGGCACCAAGGAGATCCAGAAGCAGGCCGAGGACATCATCTTCGGCCAGTTGCGCCAGGTGATCGCCTCGATGAACATCGAGGACATCAACCGCGACCGCGAGAAGTTCCTGGAGAACATCCAGAACTCGCTCGAGCCGGAACTCAAGAAGATCGGCCTGGTGCTGATCAACGTCAACATCACCGACATCACCGACGAGTCGGGCTACATCGAGGCCATCGGCCAGAAGGCTGCCACGCAGGCCATCCAGAAGGCCCGCGGCGACGTGGCCGACAACGAGAAGATGGGCGCCATCCGCGTGGCCGACGCCGAGCGAGAGAAGGCCGTGCAGGTGGCCAGCGCCAACAAGATCCGCGAGATTGGCACGCGCGAGGCGCTGCGCGACCAGGCGGTCCGAATCGCCGAGTTGGAGAAGGAACAGAAGATCGGCGAACAGACCGCGGGCTTCCAGCGCGAAGCGCAAGTCAAGGACGCCGAGCGCGAGATGCGAATCAAGCTGGCCAACGCCGACGCCCAGGCCACGGTCGGCGAGAACGAGGCCAAGGCCCAGGTGGCCGCCTCGCAGGCCGATCTGCAAGTCAAGCGGGCCGTGGCCTACGAACTGGGCGAGACCCGCAAACGCCAGGCCGAGGCCGCCGTGCTCGAAGCCCAGCACCTGGCCATGGCCAAGGCCGGGTTGGCCGAGGCCCAGGAGATCGAGGCCAAGCGCCGCGCCGAACTCGAAGCCCCGGCCAAGGCCGAGAAGGCCAAGGTGATCGTCGAGGCCGAGGCCGAGGCCGAGAAACGCCGCCTGGAGGCCCAGGGCGAGGCCGCCGCCATCTTCGCACGACTGGAAGCCGAGGCCCGCGGCCAATACGAGATCCTCGCCAAGAAGGGCGAAGGGCTCAGGCAGATCATCGACGCCTGCGGCGGGGCCCAGCAGGCATTCCAGCTCATGATGCTGGAACACTTCGACAATCTGGTCGAAGCCTCGGCCAAGGCCATCTCGAACATCAAGTTCGACAAGGTTGTGGTCTGGGAAGGGGGCGGCCAGAACGGCAACGGCGCCACCGCCGGCTTCTTGCACAACATGGCCCGCACGCTGCCCCCCATGATGCAAGTCATGAAGGACATCGGCGGCATCAACCTGCCCGAAACCCTGGCCGACCTGACGGGCAAGACGAAGGAGAGTGCCTCCTCGCCGAAGGACGCCGCGCCTGCCAACGGCTGAGGCCGCAACGGCGCGAGTCGCTTGGGGCGCGATTGACTCACCCCTTCCCTCTCCCTTTGGGAGAGGGAAGGGTCCGTAGGCCGGTGTGGCATGCCGTCACGCGGCGTCAGCCGCGGGTCGGCATGGGAGGCGCCGCAACGTCTGCCGAGCTCACCCGACGCTTCGCGCCGGGTGAGCTTGCCCCACATCGCTTCTACCGCTTCTGCCCCATCGACTTCTTCATCATCTCCATCTGCGCCTTGAGCATGGCCTCCTGCTTCTCCTTCGAGGGCGGTTCGAGATCCGACTTCGACCCGCCCCCCCCGCAACCGGCAAGGGACCAAGAGAGCGGGAGCAGGACGACCAAGACCACAAGCAATCGTTTCATCGTGACCCTTTCTGCAAGAGATGAACGCGTAGAATCCACAACCCGTCGGCCCCATGCGCCGGTCAGTTGAGATTCAATGTCTCGCCCGATTGAGGAGTCGAGATGGCCTGGAGAACGTCAAACGCCGTGGTTTGGCTGATGAACCGTACCGAGCCGTCGGCGTACACGCTGTTCTCTCCGCCCGGGTGGAGGCTGGCGGCCATGTTCTGGCTGATCGTGTGTCCGACGACTGTGTTGTTCGCCATCCACGAATACCAGGCCGGCGGAACGGTCCACACGTTGATGCCCCGGTACGAGTCTCCCACGCCGTGGTCGATCGCCAAGTCGGCGCCATAGGAATAGTAGGTGCGCATCGACCAGAGGTTTCCATCGGGGCCACCATTGTTCTTGCAGATATGCGTTATCTCGTTCATGGCCACTGTGTTGCTGGTGCCGTCGATCACGTCGGCGATCTTCATGAAGCTGTTCTGGCCGAAGATGCGGGGCTTCTGCTGCTGATTCACCCAGAACGAAAAGTCCCAGTCGTTCGTTCCGGCCACGGCAAAGTCGTAGTTGGTCTTGTACAGGTTGGCGCCGGCCGGAAGGGACGAAGTGTCCGTGTAGAAGTAGCACAGACCGGCAAGATCCGAGTAGCCATCCGAAGGGCAGACAAAAGCCTGTATCCGGTTGCACGCCAGGGCCGCATTGCCGCTGAGCACCGAGTCGCCTGCAATGGGGCGGACGGATGCTGAGCAACTCCCCTGAGTACACCAACAGCCACCCCTTGCATTGCTCATGCATTGACGGAGGTCGAACTTCGAGTACAGGGCCTGTTGTTCGATGAACGGAAGCAACAACACAAGGCCGTGCAAGTTCTTGATCGTCTTGTTGGCAGCCTCGGCGCCGCCCCCCACCCCGTAGTCGAGACCGGCGGGCGGGAATACGTTGAAGGTCGAGTGGTAGTTCTGCAGCCCCAGACCGAGTTGTTTGAGGTTGTTGGTGCATTGGGAACGCCGCGCCGCCTCTCGGGCCGCTTGAACGGCGGGCAGCAAAAGGGCGATCAAGATGCCGATGATCGCAATGACCACCAGGAGTTCCACAAGCGTGAAACCGCGTCTTCGAATAACCATGAGACCTTCTCCTCGGGACACGAATTGAGAAATGAAAGAAACCAGAACCGACCCGGTGCACAAGACCGGGAGACCGCTGCCTTAAGCGAGAGACGCGTCTGCTCCGCCACGTTTTCAAAGGGCGACAGATCCAGACGGCAGACTATGTTCAAGCGTCCGCGGAGGTCGGCCAAGCCCTTAGATCGCAACGTCGGACACGATGAGGCCACGCCTTCTCTCGCTTACGAGGCAAGGCACTTCGAGGCTCCGACCGCAGTTCCGACATCGTCGGCACAATAGACTCCGCCATCACCCGGCCGACGGGCCGTGATCCTGCGCACGAACGACACTCTCACAATGTCGATAGTATTCGTAATGTACACGCCAGCCAAGAATTGTCAATACACTGCATGTTGTACGCACCGTTCAATGAGTCGGCCACGGGCAATAGTCAGCGCCACGACACCTCTGGGATTCATCAATTGGGAACTATATATAGTGTTCATGTCCTGAAATGCACATACTAGACACAATGGGTAGTGTATCTTCTAGAGAACACATCGCTGACCGGAAGGTAAGGCGACCCCGGATCGACATGGCGTCATGTTCGGATACGCGGCCCCGGATACTGCTCGCGATGGTGGATATATACCACCCGTGAAGCGCGCCTCGTACATGAGAATCACGCGACGCGAGTCTGTCAGCGGCTGCACCACGCGGAATCGCGCGCGGCGGCTTTGTCGCCTGAGATGTGATCCGCAGAAGCTGAAATGGTGGAACTGGAAGGACGCCGGTTGAGTCGCTGAGTAGCTACGTAGGTCGGACCGAACGGAGTGAGGCCCGCCATAAACAGGATCGCGATCCGGCGGGCTTCGCTCCGTCCGCCCTGCGCTACCGGGGCTTCGTCTTCTCGGGCAGGAATTGCACCGCGTCGGCGATGACGTGGCCGCGCGTGCCTGTGTTAGAGATCGTGACCCGGGCCGGGCGATCGGCGGTGAAGCGGAATGCGCCCAGCGAGACGAAGACGCGGTCGATCGGCGGTCGCTTCGTCTGGTCGATCGTCACGACCGCCGCGCCGTCGGCGTGCTCGATACGGACCGGCGCCCTGGCCGCCCGATTCGAGCCGGGCGAATAGGCCACGCGCACTTCGTAGCGCCCCGCGCCCGGGAGTCTTGCTTCAAAGGCGATCGACTTGGCGCCTTTGGCCTCGTCGCCGTCGTGAACGTATCCGGCGCCCACGAACGGGCCGATGGCCCCCGAACTCGCCCACGCGCCAACCGTCTTGGCCTGGGCGTCGTCGACCACGATGCCGGGCAGCTTGTGCGGGTCGAGCGACGCGGCAGGGCTGCGTTTGGGGCCGGTCCACGCCAGCACCTGGCCGTCGCCAACGAGCCGGGCGCGGAGCTTGGGATAGTCGATCCGCTGGACGTCCGTGCCGGCCTCGATCGCCAGCACCGCGGCGGTGGCCGACGATTGTCCGAGGATCATGAACACCGGCTCCATGCGAATCGAGCCGTAGGAGATGTGCGTGGCCGAGAGGCACACCGGCGCCAGGAGGTTCGTGCACTGCGACGGCTTGGGCACGATCGAGCGGTAGCTGATCGGATAGGGCGAAAAGCCGCCCACCTGCACGTCCCCCTCGTTGCGCACGTGGCCCTGGGCGTCGACGTAGCGGCGGATGTTGTGCGAGTCCATGCCGTAGGCCCCCAGGCCGACCGGGTCTTCCGCGACGCGTTTGCCGGTGCAGTTCTGCTCGGTCATCACGTAGTCGCTCACCATGCGGCGGGCCTCGCGCACGTAGAGTTGGTGCGGCCAGTTGCCGCTGTCGGTGAATTCGTCTTTGGCCAGGCCCCAGGTCTGGAAATGGCGGCGGATGCTCTCCGGCACGCGGGGGCTGTTGGCCAGCGTCCACAAGAGTCCCTTTTGATAGACCTCGTGTTCCCGCACGATCCGCTCGCGCGTGGCGTAGTCGCCGTCCGGATAATCGTAGTTCATTCCGATGTTGTCGGTGGAGACGGCGAAATTGTTGTTCGTGTCGGTCTTGCGGTTGGGCATCGGCACCGGGGACCAGGGAACGCGTTCGTCGCCCGCCTCGCAGTTGCGCAAGAGAACCTCGTACCGCAGCGGGTCGTAGCCGTCGGGCTTGGGCCACGCGCGGCGATTGCCGGGCACGTCCGTCGTACACAAGCGGAAGCAATAGGCCTGCACGCGGTGGTCGCCCTGCCCGTCCTCGCCCGGCGCTTTCGGCTCAATCCCGGGCAGCAACCCGCTCGCGGTGTCCCCTGGGCGCAGGTACGGATCGACCGCCTTGATGAACTGGTGGTGGACGGAGCGGGCCACCTGGTTGCCGTTGAGCGTCTCGCCGTATTGGGCGTTCGACTCGCGACCCACGGTGTACGACACGCCGGCCTTGGCCATCAGGTCGCCTTCGTAGGTGGCGTCGATGAACATCTTGGCCGCAAACCGCCGGCCCGACTCCATGCGCATGGCCGCGATCCGCGCTCCCTGCTTCTCGACGCCGGCGCCCAGGTCGAGCCGTTCGCCGCGGATCACGGGCACGTTGGCTTCGCCGAGCATGGCCTCAAAGATCGCCTCGGCCACGTGCGGCTCGAAGCCCCACATGGTCTGGTCGTCGATGTGGAACCGGCTTCGCGCCCGGTACTGATCCAGGTTCTCACACGTCCACGCCTCGGGCCGGGCGTAGTGCTTGCGCACGCGGCCGTAGAACTCGCGGGCGATGCCGCCGATGGCCTGCTTGTTGCCGATGTCGGTCGCGCCCAGACCCCCGGGAGAAAGCCCGCCGAGATGCTTTCCCGGGTCGATGAGCACGACGCTCTTGCCCATGCGCGCCACTTGCACCGCCGCCGCCACCCCGCCGGACGTGCCGCCGTAGACGACGACGTCATACCCCGAGTCCGCGGCCGCAACCGATCCCATCGTCAGGCCGACACACAGTGCAGTGGCAAGCATCGCCGGGGACTCCTTGCGGGCGCTTAAGCTTTGGGTTTCGGCCGAAAGATGTCGGTGGCCGTGCCGAAGTAGACTTCGGCGGCCCCGCCGAGGGTTTCACTCAGCGTCGGATGGGGATGGATCGACTCGACCAGGTCGCGCACGTGGGCGCCCATTTCGATGGCCACCACGGCCTCGCCGATGAGATCGCCTGCCGCGACGCCGACAATGCCGCAACCGATGACCCGCTTGCTCTCGGGATCGAGGATCCACTTGGTCAGCCCATCGGGCCGTCCGACGGACTGGGCCCGGCCGCTGGCGCCCCATGGGAAGACAGCGATCTCGATCTTGCGGTTCTGTCGTTTGGCTTCGGTCTCGGTCAGTCCTGCCCAGGCGATCTCCGGATCGGTGAAGACCACGGCCGGAATGGCCCGCGGCTCGAACGCGGCGGCGTGTCCGGCGAGAACCTCGACGGCCACTTTGCCTTCATGGGCGGCCTTGTGGGCGAGCATCGGCTCGCCGGCCACATCGCCGATGGCCAGGATGTGCGGGTCGGCGGTGCGCTGCTGGCGGTCGACGACCACGAATCCCTTGGGGTTGACCTGGACCTTGGTGTTCTCCAGCCCCAGGCCGGCGCTGTTCGGGCGGCGTCCCACGGCCACCAAGACGCGGCTGAAACGCTGCGTGCGTTTGCCTTCCGCCCCCTCGAACGCCACTTCAACGGCATTCTTCTTATCGACCAGCGAGACGACCTTCGTGTTGAGCCAGATGGCCTCGAAGTCGCGTTCGAGCTTCTTGTAAAGCGGCTTGACCAGGTCGCGATCGGCGCCGGGCAGCAGCCCGTCGGTCATCTCCACGACCGATACCTTGCTCCCCAGCGCGGCATAGACGGTGCCCATTTCCAGGCCGATGTAACCGCCGCCGATGACCAGGAGCGATTCGGGCACGTCGGGCAGGTCGAGGGCCCCGGTCGAATCCATCACCCGAGCGGTGGGCAGTTCCAGCGCCGGCAGCTTCATGGGGCTCGAACCCGTGGCCAAGATGCATTGGGCAAACTTCAAGCGGTCGCTCTCCAGCGGCTGATTGCCAACCGCCGCCAGGCGGAGCGTCTGCGAGTCCTCGAACGCGGCCCGGGCCCGGATTACGCGCACGTTCCGCTTCTTGCCCAACTGGGCCAGGCCGCCGGTGAGCGTGGCCACGACCTTGTTCTTGCGGCTCCGCATGGCCTCCGGGTCGATTGACGGCGGCGAGAAGGCAACGCCCCACTCGGCCAGATGCCGGACTTCGGCCATGGCCTTGGCCACGTGCAGCAGGGCCTTGGATGGGATGCAGCCCCGCAGCAGGCATACGCCGCCCAGGGCTGGCTCCAGGTCGACCACCGTCACTTGCATTCCCAGATCGGCGGCCAGAAACGCGGCGGCGTATCCACCAGGCCCGCCGCCAAGCACCACGAGTTGTGTGTCCATGATCGTCCAGAGGTTAAGGGGCCAGGGGCCAGGGAATATCAAATCGGAAACTGCAAATATCAAATATCAAATTGGCACGCCGGTTCTCATTCATCAATTTGGTATTCGCAATTCAACAGGTGCCGTCTCCCTCAAGCCCCGCCCTCTCACCCGGTCAACAGCAGCTTGCCCGGCGACTGGAGGTATCCGATCACATCGTTGAGGAATCGCGCCGCTGCGGCGCCGTCCACAAGCCGGTGATCGTAGGACAGGCTCAGGGGGAGCATGTAGCGCGGCTCGACCTGGCCGTCGCGGACCACCGGCAGCCAGCGCGATCGGCCCAGAAGCAGGATCGCCACCTCCGGCAAATTGATGATCGGCGTGCTGTACGTCCCGCCGACGGCTCCGAGGTTGCTGATGGTGAAGGTGCCGCCGCGAATCTCCTCGACGGTGAAGCGCGCGGTGCGGGCCTTTTCGGCCACCTCGGTCAGGGCCTTGGCGAGCTCGGCAATCGTCATCCGGTCGGCATTGCGGACCACGGGCACCACCAGCCCGCGCGGCGTGTCGACCGCGACGCCAGGTTGACGTACTGCTTGTAGACGATCTGCTCGTTCTCTTCGTCGAGGCTTGCGTTGAGCAGCGGATGACGCCGCAGGGCCAGGGCCACCGACTTCATCACCAAAGGCATGGTGGTGAGCTTGAGGTTCGGCCCGAGGTAACCTTCGGGCACGCCCTTGCGCAGCCGGTCCAGCTCGGTGATGTCGGCGTCGTCGAAGTTCGTGAGGTGCGGAATGGTGCGGGCCGATTGCGACATGCGGGCGGCAATCGTGCGGCGGATCTGCGACATGCGCTCGCGGCGCACGGCGCCCCAGGCGTCGGCGCCCTCCTCGCCCGGCGGCACCACCGCCTCGGCGACCACCGCGGACCGCGGGGCCGCGGGGCTGGATGCGGCCGCTTGCACGTCCTCCGGCGTGATCCGTCCGCGCTGGCCCGAGCCCTGAACGCGGCGCAGATCGACCCCCAACTCCCGCGCCAAGCGCCGGGCCTGCGGTCCGGCCGGCAGCAGCGCCGAGTCGGCAAGCGGAGGGGCCGCCTCGGCCAGGGGCGCGGACGATGGTTCTTCCTTTCTTGCGGGAGCCGAAGGAGGCGCGGCAGTCTTCGCCGCGGGCGCGGGCTTTTCGGGCTGGGGTTTCGCAGGCGGGTGGGCCTTGGGAACTGACGCCGCGCCTTCCGGCTCCACAGAGAGAATCGCCTGGCCGACCTGGATCCGCTGCCCCTTGGCGACCTGGATTTTGAGGACCTTCCCGGCGTGCGGGCAGGGGATTTCGACGACCGCCTTGTCGGTCTCCAGTTCGACGACCGGCTGGTTGCCCACGATCTGGTCCCCTTCGCGGACCAAGACGTTGACCACGTCGCCGCTGGTGATGTTCTCGCCCAATTCCGGGAGCTTGAAGTCGATGCTCATGGGATTGCGATATGCCGTCCTGTTCTGGTTGAGCCGGCGTTCTGCCAGCCGCTTTCGCTTCTTGAGATTGACAGCCCAGCGCCCGCCTCACACGGTCGCCGGATTCGGCTTCTCGGGATCGATGCCCAACTGCTTCACGGCGCCGGCGACCTGGGACTTGGAAACACTCCCTTTCTTGGCCAGCGACTCCAGGGCCGCCAAGGCGATGTTCTCGGCGTCAACCTCGAAGAATCGCCGCAGTTGCTCGCGGCTCTCGCTGCGGCCGAAGCCGTCGGCGCCGAGGACCGTGTACGGGCACGGAACCCAAGGCGCGATCGACAGCGCCAGCGCGCTGACGTAATCCGATGCCGCCACCACCGGCTCCGTGCGCCCCTCGAGGACCTTCGCCACGAACGGCGTGCGGGGCTTCTCGTTGGGGTGCAGCCGGTTCCACCGTTCGCATTGGCGGGCGTCTTCGTGCAGGGCCTTGTAGCTGGTCACGCTGTACACCGTGCTCGAAACGCCGAACCGCGATTCGAGGATCTCCTGGGCCCGCAGGGCCTCGCGCAGGATCGCCCCGCTGCCGAAGAGTTGGACCTTGGGCTTCTTCGGCCCCAGGTCGCGCTCGCTGAGGCGATACATCCCGCGGCAAATGCCCTCGGTCGCCCCCATGGGCAGCACGGGATGTTCGTAGTTTTCGTTCATCAAGGTGACGTAATAGAAAATGTCTTCCTTCTCGTAGTACATCCGCCGGATG
>CAZFKF010000108.1:0-9688 GCA_964518805.1 uncultured Planctomycetaceae bacterium
AATCACGTTGAGCCGTTTGGGGACCCCGTTCCCGTCCGGTACCGGATTGACGGCGTGGTGGTCGAGCGCGACAGCCCCCCCAAACGATTGCTTGGAGCCATCCTCTCCCGCATCAAGATTCTCTCCAAGCTGGATATCGCCGAACGGCGGCGGACCCAGGACGGCCGGATCAAGGTCAGCGTAGGTGACAAGGACCTCGATCTTCGGGTGAGTATCATCCCCACCCAGCATGGTCAATCGGTCGTGATGCGGATTTTGGACAAGGACAACATCAAGATCGGACTTCGCCAACTTGGATTTGCAGACGAGGACTACCAGAAATTCAAAGGGCTGATCCGGCGTCCGAACGGGATTATCCTTGTGACGGGTCCGACGGGGTCTGGAAAGACCACCTCCCTGTATGCCGCGTTAAACGAGCTGAACACCCCGGACCGGAAGATCATCACTGCTGAAGACCCCGTTGAGTACTACCTTGAAGGGATCAATCAGGTCGAGATCCGACACGAGATTGGTCTCGACTTCGCTCGCGTCATTCGCGCAATGTTGCGTCAAGCGCCGAACGTAATCCTGGTCGGAGAGATGCGAGACCTTGAGACGGCTCAAATGGGTATCCAAGCTTCTCTGACTGGACACTTGGTTTTCAGTACACTTCATACGAACGATGCGCCCAGTGCCGTTACGCGCTTGATCGATATGGGCGTACCCGCCTATCTGGTGGCGAGCAGCATCATCGCCATCATGGCCCAGCGACTTGTACGCGTCGTTTGCCAGAAATGCAAGCAGCCGTTTACACCCCCAGAGATGGTGTTGCAGGCGTCGGGATTGTCCCCCGCAATGATTGAAGCCGCGACCTTCTGCAAGGGCACTGGTTGCGGCAACTGCGGCGGCGGCGGCTTCCGAGGTCGCGTGGGGCTCTACGAGCTGATGCTGATGTCCTCGCGGATTCGAGAGATGGCCTTCAACGAAGCGCCCAGCACCCAAATCCGCCGCACAGCGGTAACAGAGGGAATGAAAACGCTTTACGTTGACGGTCTGCAGAAGGCATGCAGAGGTATCACCACTTTGGAGGAGGTGATGAGCATCGCCAAGCAAACGGATGAGGATTGATGCCTTCTGCCTGTCGAGGTTTTGGCTCCCTGAAGGGGAGCCATTTATTGACGGAGGGCAGGACGGCGTCGGCCCGATGGACGGGTGAGTTCGGAGTCGGTTGGTCATTCCGGCTCGTGCATCGTTTCGTTCCGTGATAGGGCTCCTGGAGACTTGCCGTGTGAGCAGGGTGAACGCATTGGTGCGAGAATTGAGCAGAATTGTCGCTCGCGCTTGAGGATTTCCAGCCAGCCTCGAATAATCGAGCGTCGGTTGGAAGGACTTGGCGCGGGTTGCGGGAAAGCGTTTGTGGCGTTCGTCCGGGTCAGCCGTCTCATCGCGGATCGGCTCGTCGACGATTGCTGAGTGGACCCGAACCTATGGAGATGAAAGTCACGGTATGGCCTCTCTGCTGATCGACAAACTGTTGCACACGGTGGTCCAGCGCAGATCGAGCGATCTTCATATCGCCGTTGGCCAGCCCCCTGTATTGCGGATCGATGGCCATCTGGTGAAGCTGGAGACCAAAGTCCTCGAGCCGGAGGACACCACTGCCTTGATGAAGAGCATCGCGCCAGAACGATGCCAGCGCGAGCTTCAGGAAGTGGGCGGGTCGGACTTTGGGTTTGCTTTCGGCGATGCGGCCCGCTTCCGCGTCTCGATCTTCAAACAGAAGGGCTGCACCGGGATGGTGCTCCGGCAGATCCCCAATAAGCTGATGAGCCTCGATGACTTGGGCACGCCGCCGGTGCTGAAACAGCTCATCATGCGCCCTCGAGGACTGTTGCTGGTGACGGGGCCTACGGGTTCGGGCAAGTCGACCACCCTGGCCGCAGCGATTGATTACATCAACGAGAACGTCGACCACCACATTATCACCATCGAAGACCCGATCGAGTTCTATCATTTCCATAAGAAATCGACGGTCAATCAACGCGAAGTGGGCGTCGACGTTCCCAGTTTTGCCGAGGCCATCCGCCGTGCATTGCGGCAGGACCCGGATGTGATCCTCGTGGGCGAAATGCGCGACTTGGAGACAATCGAAGCCGCAATCACCGCGGCAGAAACCGGGCACGTGGTCTTCGGTACGCTGCACACCACGGGTGCCCAGGGCACTGTGAACCGTATCATCGACGTCTTCCCGACCAACCAGCAGGATCAAATCCGGACCCAGTTGTCGGTGGCCATTATCGGGGTGCTTTCTCAGGCCCTGTTGGCGAAGATCGGGGGCGGACGCGTGGCGGCCTACGAGATGCTGGTCGTGACTCCCGCTATCGGTAACCTGATTCGCGAAAACAAGACGTTCCGCATCAACTCTTCGATTCAGACCGGGGCGAAGCTCGGAATGCAGTTGCTCGACGACCACATGTTCAAACTCTGGCGGTCGGGCCTGGTCGATAAGAAGGACATCCTGACCAAGGCCAACAGTCCCGACGAGTTGGCGGCCAAGATCGCCCGCGCCGAGCGCGGCATGTTCGAGGACGAGGACGAGAGCAAACAGCGGATGGGAAAGGAAGACGAGGACGACGACGAGTAGTTGTCTTTTCGGCCGCGCCACGTCGACCGTTCGCGGGCGTCCGTGGCTGCGGCTGCCGGGCAGACTGGGTTCGTAAGGCGTTGCCGGGACGGAGACCCGTAGGAGCGAACAAACAGGCGCAGGGCGATGTGAAGAACTCTCGCGCTCGGGGATCATCTGAGGCTTTTCGGCTATGGCTCTTCGGCGTATCGGTCAAATCATGGTCGACCTGGGGTTCATCAGCGAGCGGCAGCTCGGCATGCTGCTCGAGGAGCAACGCCAGCGTCGCGGCGAGCTGCTGGGCCAAGTGGCCATCAGCATGGCGCTGATTACCGAGGACCAGTTGGCGCAGGCCCTCGGCGAACAGATGAACATGCAGGTGGTCAACCTCAGCGAGGTGGCAATTCCGCCCGAGGTCCTGGCCCACGTCACCGAGCCCATGGCGCAGCTCTACCGGATTGTTCCGGTGGCGTTTCGCGACAACACGCTGACGATCGCCATGGCCGATCCCCAGAAGCTCTCGGTAATTGATGAGTTGCGGTCCTTCCTGGGCTACGACATCCGCGCGGTGGTGGCCTCCGAGAAGGACGTTGCGCGGGCCTTGGAACGCTATTACGTTGGCGGCGGCGAAAGCGTCGAGCAGTTGATCGCCGACCTGGAGGCTGACGACGAGCTGAGCGAGGCCGCTGCGCGGCTTGGCAAGGATGGCGTCATCGATATCACCAGCGCCGAGGCCCTGGCCGAGAGCGCGCCGGTGCGCAAGCTGCTGAACATGATCCTCCTGCTGGGCATCAAGGACCATGCCAGCGATATCCACTTCGAACCGTTCGAGCAGGATTTCAAGGTCCGTATCCGGTCGGACGGAGTGCTGTACGAAATGGTCCCGCCGCCGCGGCACTTGGCCGTCGCGATCACCACCCGCATCAAGGTGATGGCCGATCTCGACATTGCCGAGCGCCGGTTGCCGCAGGACGGTCGGATTCGCCTTTCGGTCGGTGGTCATCCGGTCGACCTGCGCGTCAGCGTCTTGCCCACGATGTTCGGCGAGAGCATCGTAATGCGAATCCTCGACCGCTCCGTGGTGATGCTCGACCTCGAAGCGGTCGGTATGAACCACGCCACGCTGACCGACTTCCGGCGGATGATCAATCAGCCTAACGGGATCGTGCTCGTGACCGGGCCTACTGGATCGGGCAAGACAACAACGTTGTACGGCGCGCTGAACGAGTTGAACTCCATCGAGGACAAACTGATCACCACCGAGGATCCGGTGGAGTACGAGATCGACGGGATCGTCCAGATCCCCATCGATGCGTCGATCGGCAACACCTTTGCCCAGTGCCTGCGTTCGATCCTTCGCCAGGATCCCGATATCATTCTTGTGGGCGAGATCCGCGATCTGGAGACCGCCGAGATCGCCATCCAGGCGTCGCTGACCGGGCACTTGGTGTTCAGCACGCTGCACACCAACGACGCCCCCAGCGCAATCACCCGTTTGCGCGACATGGGCATTCCGCCGTTCTTGATCACGGCCACCTTGGAAGGCGTCCTGGCCCAGCGGTTGGTGCGGAAGATCTGCCGCGACTGCCGCGAGGCGACGATGCCCAGCATGGAACAGCTTGCCGAACTCGAGTTGACTCCAGACGATGTCGTGGGCAAGAAGTTCTATCGCGGACGGGGCTGTGCGACGTGTAACAACACGGGCTTCAAAGGGCGCAAGGGGATCCACGAGTTGATGCCCATGAACGACGTCATCCGCGAGACGATCAACCGCGCGGGATCGACCGAGCAGTTGCGCGACGCCGCCCTCCGCGCTGGCATGCGCCAATTGCGCACGGTGGCGTTGCAGGACGTTTTTGACGGCGTTACCACCATCGAGGAAGCGGTTCGCGAGACGACGATCGAAGCGTGATGATGGGAATTGGGAATTGGGAATTGGGAATTGGGGATTGGGGATTGGGGATTGGAAATTGGGGGTTGGTGATTAGGGGTATCGAGAGAGCGGGCGTGAGGGGACAAGCGGCATCGTCCGCCCTCTGCTTGCCGCCATCTGCCCATTGTTTGTGAGGATCAAGCCATGCCGACGTTCCAATTCGAGGCGATGGATCCCAGCGGCCAGGAGATCAAGGACGTCGTCGAAGCGGCGTCGATCGAAGAGGCGCAGGCCACCATCAAGCAGATGGGGTACTTCGTCACCAAAATCTCCGCCAAGAAGTCGCGCAAAGGGGCCGCCGAAAAGAAGAAGGCCAACAAAAAGGGCAAGACGTTCTCCCTGGGCGGCGTCGGCTCGAAGCAACTCACGATTTTCACCCGCCAGCTTTCCATTCTCCAAGACGCCGGCATGCCGATTCTTCGCAGCTTGCGGATCCTGGAGAACCAGGCGAAACCCGGCGCCCTGAAGAACTGCCTCATCGACGTCTGCGACGAAATCGAGAGCGGGGCGACCCTCTCGGAGGCCATGGCCAAGTCGCCCAAGGCCTTCGACCGGCTGTACGTCAATATGATCAAGGCCGGAGAGGCGGGCGGGGCGTTGGAAGTCATTCTCCAACGTCTGGCCGAGTTCCAGGAGCGGTCCCAGTCCTTGAAGCGCAAGGTTCAAGGAGCCATGATGTACCCGGTCTTCGTGGTCGTCTTCGCGGTGGGCATTTTGGTGTTCATCATGCTCAAGATCGTGCCCGCCTTCCAGAAGATCTTCACCGACTTCGGCGCCGAACTGCCCGCGATGACCAAGATCCTCATTTCGGCGTCCGAGAACGTCGCCCGCTACTGGTACCTGCTGCCGAGCATTCCGATCGGCATCTGGCTGTTCATCAAACTGGTCCGCAAGTTCGCGCCCGGCCGTTACGGGTGGGATCTGTTCATGCTCAAGATTCCGATCTTCGGCAACCTAATCGAGAAGAACATCGTGGCCCGCACGACGCGCACCTTGGGCACGCTGGTCTCCAGCGGTGTGCCCATCCTCGAGGCGATCCAGATTACCAAGGACACTTCGGGCAACGCCGTGTTCGAGAACCTTTACGGCAAGGTCCACGAGGCCATCCGCGAGGGCGAAGCCCTGGCCACGCCGATGAAGGACTACTGCAAACCGGGCTTCCACCCGGTGGCCCTGTTTTTCTGGTTCATGTTCGTGGCCGGGCCTATCGGCGTGCTCTTGTACCTCACCAAGCTCAACCAGAAGATCCTCGACGACATGGTCATCAACATGGTCGACGTGGGCGAGGAGACGGGTGAACTGGACACGATGCTTTATAAGGTGGCGGACACCTTTGATGAAGAAGTCCGCGTGATGACCGAAGGGCTTGCTCGCTTGATGGAACCGCTGCTCATCATCGTCTTGGGTTGCATGGTCGGTTTCATCGTGATCGCCCTGTTTTTGCCACTGATCAGCCTGATCCAAAAACTGAGCTGATCGCACCGCAGGATGGGTCTCCGACCCGTCCCGGACGGCTCTCATCAGCCATCCTGTATGTGAACAACGAACGACTTTTCGCCCGGAGCCAACCAAGCTTGCGGCCAGACGGTGCCGCACAGAGTGACGCTATCGGTACGCACTTAGGGAGCCAACCATCATGACCAGCAAGCCCTCTTTCCGACCAACCCGGCGAGCCTTCACGCTCGTCGAAATGCTCATGGTGATCACGATCATCGGCATCCTTGCCGGATTGATTTCGGCTGCTGTGGTCTCGGCTCGCAAACGAGCCAGGGTCACGGCCCAGAAGATGGAAATCCACCTGCTCCACTCAGGCATGGAAGCGTACCATCAGAAGTACGGAGAGTACGCGCCGAACGATTTCAGCGATCGACCGGCCATTGAGCGGCATCTGCGGAGAGCTTTTCCGAAATACAGGATTCACACTACCGGCATTGCCAACCTGTACGATCAGTTCACCGCCGACTTGGCTGTCTATGGGCTGAACACAGCGAATATGGATGCGGCCTCTGCGCTCGTGTTCTGGCTGGGCGGATTGCCGGAGGCGGTCCCCGGCGCTAACGAAGCCTGGGCGCCGTCGGGCTTCAGCGCCGACCCGACCAATCCTTTTCAGCCCGGCGCTAACCGTCTTCAGAGCTTCTACACGTTCCAGCCCGATTCAACACGGTTGGTTCGCACAAGCAACGGGGCGCTGCGGTTCTATCCGTCCGGCGTGACGACAGCCCCCTACGTTTATTTCCGCGCCCGTCGCGACATCAACACTGGGCGGTTTGAGTACGGATACGCATTGCCGTTTGCCAATCCGACCTATTTTCAACCTTACTACTGCGTGTGTGACGGCGGGGCGAACAACATTTGTGTCCCGTATCTCGATTGGCAGGATGGCGACCCGACGGTGGCGGAGGGCAGCAATGCCGCCGCCACCCCGGCAAACGCAGGGTCCCGGCGATGGCGAAACGCAGAGACGTTCCAGGTTCTTTCGCCAGGGTTGGACGGCTACTACGGCTACTATGACTCGACCCCGTCCACGCCGTCGGACTCGCATACCGCATTCAACCAGCAGAACCCCTATTGGTACCGATACTCGCGCATTATGGTCAACCTGACGCCGGGCGGAGCAGATCGCGACAATATCGCCAACTTCTCCGACGGGTCGCTCGAGGATGAAGCAAGGACCAACTGAAATGAGCCGCAATCCCGCTCGTTTGCCGGCCGTGCGCGGCCGGCGCAGTTTCACGATGGTCGAACTGTTGGTGACGATCACCATCCTCGGCATCTTGGCCGGATTGATGCTCGGCGCTCTGGCGGTCGTCCGCACCTCGGCCCGCGAGGCCGCCACCAGGGCTCGCATCGCGAAAATCCACAACATTCTCATGGCCAAGTACGAGTCCTACCGCACCCGCCGCGTGCCTTTGAACGACACGGACCTCATCCACATTGCAGGCGTCAATCCGGTCCCGCCTCCTACGGCCGCGGCGATTCGCCTTCGGGCGTTGTACGACATCATACGCATGGAAATGCCCGACCGATGGAGCGACATCACGACACCGCCACAGTACGCGATCCGATGGGATACGAACCTAAGCCAACTCGTTGCCAACCCGCCGTCTATCTATCGGGCCTACCAGTCGCGATATGCGGCGCATGCCCCGAGTTCCAATTTCGCGCCCGCGAAGTGTTTGTACATGCTTCTTACGATGTCGGGCGGAGAGGACGTGCGGCGCCAATTCCACAGCGACGAGATTTCCACCGACACCGACGGCTACTCGATGTTCGTCGACGGGTGGGGGCATCCGATCTACTTCCTGCGCTGGGCCCCGGGGTTCATCGACTCGGAATTGCAGTGGAACTGCATGACGCGCGAGCAGTTCGCCGCGGGCCAGGACTGGAACGATCCTGCAACCAACGTGCAGAAGCAGCAGGCTGCGATCGACGATCATGACCCGTTGGACCCCCGCAGGTTGACCACGGGATGGCGCCTGTACCCCCTCGTCTACTCGCCCGGGCCAGACGGCGAATACGGCATCAACATTGACTCCTCCGGAGTCACGGCGTACGTCTGGCAGAATGATCATTACACACAAGGATTCGGGTTGCCGTCGCGGGACACCAACGGCGTCCCCTTGAACACCGACCTTGATAACATCCACAACCATTACATCAACATGGAGGCGAAGTAGTCTCATGCTCCGCACTACCCACTGCCTCCGGTTTGCTGAAAGATGGGCGGGATGGGCTTCCCTTCCGTTCCACCCCCGCGCGCGTCGCAGCCTGACGCTCGTCGAGTTGCTGGTGGTCATGTCGATCATGATGCTGCTCATCGTCGTGGCGGTTCCCAGGATGCGTCCCGGGCTCGAAGCGCGTCGCATTCGCGAATCGGCCCGAGCCGTGAACGTGTATCTCAATGCAGCCCGCAATCGCGCGATCCAGAACGTCCGTGCCTGGGGCGTGGCTATTGTGCGCGATCAGAATTCTCCGTACTCCGGGATCACCCTGATGCAGGTCGAAGTGCCGACGCCCTACGGCGGCGAAACCGAGGATTCGCGTTTTGTGATCACTCCTGCGAACACCATTCAGTTCTGGTCGGACCCCGCGGGCGTCACCTTGGAAGACCCTGTGACCCCCGGTCTGGTCAAGGTCGGTGACTCTCTGCAACTCGGCTACCAGGGGCACATCTGGTACATCACCAGCATTTCGCAAGTGGCGCCGAACACCTGGAGCATGACCTTCGCAAGCACGACGACCACGGCAGACCCGAGCGCCCCCTCTGCCAGTGGAGGAAGAAGGTTCCAAGTCTTCCGCCAGCCGGTCACGTCATCGGCTGCCCCGCTGCAATTGCCCAGGAACGTGGCGATCGACCTCAGGTACTCTGGGACGGACTCAGCCGTATTTGCCGGCCCCGGCACGCTCGCCAATTCGCTGCCCTACCCCAGAATCATGTTCTCCTCAACGGGGGCCGTGGATCAGATCGCGTCCGATACGATTGCGACGACTCGCGTCACGCAGCCTGTTTACCTGCTTGTGGGCCGACGCGATCGCGTGAATCCCGTTCCTACCGACCTCGTCACCTATCAGTACCAGACTGTCGCATCCGGCCCCACGATCACCGTCACGGAATCCCGACCGGTGGCCGAGGACGGCCTGCCGAATTTTCGCGATCAGACGAACCTCTGGGTGGCGGTCAACCCACAGACCGGCTACATCGTCTGCTCGGAGTTGTCTCCCGCAACCAGCGTGACGAATTACGCAGGGGCTCCCGTGAGGGACACGACGAACACCTACCTCCTCTTCGATCCCGCGGCAACGCGGACGTTCGCACGCGAGTTCCAAGCCATCGGAGGACGTTGACGTGAGGCGAGCAGTAGACAGCAGTCGGTTTGCAGTATGCAGTAGACTATATGCAGCGGGCTACAGTCAGTGTGCCGTAGGCGGCGAGCGGCGAGCAGCGGTCGGTGCTCGACGTTTGTGCGGAAAGTTCCCCTCTCCCGCTCGCCGCGGCGTGAGCCTCATCGAGTTGCTGATCTCGATGTTCATGATCCTCTTCGGGCTCTTGAGCGTCGCAGCCCTTCTGGAGGTGGGACGGCACGAATTTGGTGCAGCAGGGCGCTTTGACCGGGCCATGGCGTGCGGCCGGTCGGGTCTGGCCGACCTGAAGA
>CAZFKF010000109.1:0-9621 GCA_964518805.1 uncultured Planctomycetaceae bacterium
CGCTCAGTTCGCCGAGCCGTTTGCACGCCAGAACGCAAACTTGCCGGCCGGGCCCGTAGTGGATGTCGTCGGGCTTTACCGGTCGCGTCCTGCGCGCTGATTTCTCGTCGCGGAGCAGCGTGCGAACGTGTTCCTGATCCCGGTGGCTAAGATCGCCCATCGCCACGCTGAACGTCGACCCGTTGGGGGGCCTCAGCCAGACCCGGTCGCCGTCGCCGTTCACGAAGTCCGCTTCGATGTGCTGTTGCCCCGTGCGGTCCGTCCATTGCCGGGCGGCGGCGTCGCTTCCCCGGAATCCGCAGGCAATCGCGAGCCAACACAGCAGGAAGATCCGACGCATGGACTCTCCTTGAGAGGTGTCCCTATTTGCCCCAGCGCGGTAGCCGCGGCGTTTGCAGGACGATGGGCTCCTGGTACACTGAGATCATACGCCGCTAGCCACCGATTTGACAGGCGCCCATGAAATCTGCTTCGCCGTTCCCCCCTGTGCTTGTGCCGTTTCTGGTGGCGGTCCTCGGCGTCGCGGCGATGGTGATTTGGTGGAACGCCGGGTCGGTTGCGCTGGTGCCGGAGCGGATCCCGGGGCTTGACCGGCCGCAGGGGACGGAAGGAACCGATGCATCGAGCGTTCCGGGCTCGGGGGTATTGACCCAGGGCGACGGCAAGCCCGCCGACCTTCCCGGCTCTTGGCCCCATTTCCGAGGCACCAAGTACGACAACATTGGCCAACCGGGAGTTGCGCTGGCGCGCCAGTGGCCCGCCGGAGGGCCGAAAGTGCTTTGGGCCGTGGACTTGGGCGAGGGGCATGCCGGCCCCATTGTGCGAGACGGCCGGATCTATGTGCTCGATTACGATCGCGATCAGGCGGCCGACGCCTTCCGCTGCCTCTCGCTGGCCGACGGCAAGGAGATCTGGCGGTTCAGCTACCCCTCGAACATCAAACGCAATCACGGCATGTCGCGGACTGTGCCGGCGATTTCGGGCAAGTTCGTCGTGGCCATGGGCCCCAAATGCCAGGTCACGTGCCTCGATGCGGCCACCGGCCAGCGCCAGTGGCAGATCGATCTGGTGCGCCAGTTTGGGGCGGCGGTGCCGCCCTGGTATGCTGGCCAGTGTCCCGTGATCGACGGCGATCGCGTCATTCTCGCCCCTGGCGGCACGGACTGTCTGATGGTGGCCGTGGAACTTGCCACCGGAAAGCCGATCTGGCGGACTCCGAACCCTCAAGGCTGGACGATGACCCATTCGTCGATCATGCCCATGGAATTCGGCGGGCGCCGGATGTTCGTCTACTGCGCGAGCGGCGGCGTGGTGGGCGTCTCGGCCGACGACGGCGCGTTGCTGTGGCAAACCTCGGAATGGAAGATTAGCATCGCCACCGTTCCGTCGCCGCTGCCGTTGGGAGATGGGAAGATCTTCTTTAGCGGGGGGTACAACTCGGGTGCGCTTCTGATGCAACTCGAAGCGAAGGACGGGAAGATCGCGCCCAAGCCCCTGACGCGGCTCAAGCCCTCTGCATTCGGATCGACGCAACATACGCCGATCGTGCTGGATGGGAAGATCTACGGCATTCGCGAAAAGGACAAGGAGTTGGTGTGCATCGATTTCCAGGGCAAGGAGATCTGGCGCAGCGGCTCTGAGCATCGATTTGGCATCGGTCCTTATCTCATTGCCGACGGGCTGATCTTCGTCATGAACGACGATGGCGTGTTGACCCTTGCCGAGGCCAGCCCGGCGGGATACAAGCAACTCGCCCGCGCCCAGGTGCTCGACGGACACGACGCCTGGGGACCGATGGCCTTGGTGGGCGGGCGTTTGCTGGTCCGCGACCTGACCCGCATGGCATGTCTCGACGTGAGCAAGAAATGAACTCGAACCCGACCGCATGCGCAACCGCAACGTCACGCGCTACAATGCGTCGCGGCGCCATGAGCGTTTCCAGCCTGTGTGCCGCGGTGGCGGTTGCGGCCGCGGTCGTCGTGGCGGTCGTGGTGGTGGTGCGGCGCGACATGTCGGGCCAGCGGGGGAGTGGCCTCTCGGAAGCCTTCGACTACAGTCTGGCCGACGTGAAAAGAATCGATCCGGCCCTGATCCAGTTTCGGCAGACCGCGGAGATCGCCGTCGCTCTGGACCAGGCTCGCGGCGTGGCCGTGGGGCCCGAAGATCGGATCTACGCAGTGGGCGACAAGGCTTTGCAGATCTTCGAGTCGAGCGGGGCGAGCCACGGGCAGTTCTCCCTCAAGGATGAACCACGTTGCGTGGCTGTGGGCGGGGTCCATCATGCGTTCCCGGGCCGCACCTACATCGGGATGAAGAGCCGCGTCGAAGTGCTCGACGCTGCGGGCAACCGAGTCGCGGCATGGGAGGACCTGGGGCCGAAGGCGATGTTGACCTCGATCGTCACGGCCGAGCAGGACATTCTCGTGGCCGACGCGGGCCACCGGATTGTCCTGCGGTACGACCCGTCGGGCAAGTTGCTGGGACGCATCGGCAAACGTGACACCGCCCGACATATCTCGGGCTTTGTGATCCCCAGCCCGTATTTCGATCTTGCCGTGGCGGCCGACGGGTTGGTCCGCGTGGTCAATCCCGGCGCGCATCGCATCGAGGCCTACACCCTCGACGGCGACCTCGAAGTTGCGTGGGGCAGCCACAGCGAGGGCACCGAGGGCTTCTGCGGTTGCTGCAATCCGACGAACATCGCCTTGTTGCCTGACGGCAGGTTCGTCACGTCGGAGAAGGGGATTCCGCGGGTCAAGGTGTATACGGCCGACGGGCGGTTTGCGGCGGTCGTGGCCGGGCCGGAGACGCTCGCCCCGGGCGAGACGATCCTGGAGGAGACGAGGCCGGATCACCGACTGCCGGTGTTCGACGTTGCCGCCGACAGCCGCGGCCGCGTGTTGGTGCTTGATCCGCTGGCCCGGAAAGTGCGAGTCTTCGAGCCGAAAGAGCAAGCCTCCGGTGGTTGATGCCGGGCGGCTGTGTGGACGCGACAAGATGATCGAGGGTGCCAATATGAAAGACAAGGCAGGACCAAGATCCCGCCGCGAGTGGTTTGTCGGCGGTCTGCGGTACGGCGTGCTGGCCGGGCTCTCGCTCTTCTCGGGCGCGATGCTCGTCCGCAGCGCCAAGGCGCCTGGCGCCCCCGCATGCGGTCTGGCGACCGCATGCCGCTGCTGCCGCGTCTATGCCTCGTGCAGCCGACCGGAAGCGGTGCGTCTCAAACAGCAGGGCTGAACACCATGGCCGAACTGAAAGCGAAGTCGCAACTTGATCGTCGGGCGTTCGTGGCCGACGGGGTTCGCGTGGCCGGAGCGATCGGCCTGACCGGCTTCGTCGGTTTTCTGGCCGGACGCCGCGGGGCGTCGGACGAGATGGTCTGGCAGATCGATCCCGGCAAGTGCATCGCCTGCGGCAACTGCGCCACGCACTGTGTGCTCGACGAGTCGGCGGTCAAGTGCGTGCATAGTTTCCCGATGTGCGGTTACTGCGAACTGTGCACCGGCTACTTCGAGCCCAACCCCATCGGGTTGAATACGGGGGCGGAGAACCAGTTGTGCCCTACCGGCGCGATCCAGCGCAAGCTGATCGAGGAGCCGTATCACGAGTACACGATCGACGAGAGTCTCTGCATTGGCTGCGGAAAGTGCGTGAAAGGCTGCAACGCCTTTGGCAACGGTTCGCTTTACCTGCAGGTCCGCCACGACCGCTGCAAACGCTGCAACCAATGCCAGATCGCCGTGGCCTGCCCCTCGCAGGCCTTCGTACGCGTGCCCGCCAGCGACCCTTACCTCCTCAAACACAGGAAGCTGAGCGGATGAAGCGTTTTGCGGCAATCGCTGGATGCCTGTTCCTCGTGGCAACGGCAGCGTGGCCGGCAGGGGCCATCGAGCGGTTCCCGCCGCCCGATTTCACCTCGCACCAACTCCCGGACACCGCCACGCCCGAGCCCCCGTGGCAAGGCTGGCAATTCATCGACGTGGCCTTCCTGGCAGGCGCGCTGGCAGCGGCGACCTACATGGCGCTAGGCAACCGTTCCCGGCGAGGGCTCTTCGTCCTGACGATCGTCTCGCTGGCGTGGCTGGGGTTCCGCCGCGGCGGGTGCATTTGCTCGATCGGGGCGATCCAGAATGTGGCCCTGGCGATCGCCGATCCGGAGTACGCGATCCCGTTCTCGGCCATCGTCTTCTTCGCGCTTCCACTGGTCTTCGCGCTGTTCTTCGGGCGCACCTTCTGTGCGGCCGTGTGCCCACTTGGAGCAGTCCAGGAGTTGGTCGCCGTGCGCCCGGTGAAGGTCCCGGGCTGGGTCGACCACGCGTTGGGGCTCTTGCCGTACGTGTACCTCGGTGGCGCCGTCATCTTTGCAGCCACGGGCACGACGTTCATCATCTGCAACTACGATCCCTTCGTGGGCTTCTTCCGGCTCAGCGCCAGCGCGAGCATGCTGGTGTTCGGGGCGTGCTTCCTGGTGATTGGCTTCTTCGTGGGCCGGCCCTACTGCCGGTACCTGTGCCCTTACGGCGCTTTGTTGGGGCTGTGCTCGAAAATCTCGAAGCGGCACGTGAGGATCCCGCCGGATGAGTGCATCAAGTGCCGTCTCTGTGAGGACGCTTGTCCGTATGGGGCGATCCAGGCCCCAACGGTCGATCAGACAGCCGGGGAGCGGCTTCGCGCACGACGCCGGCTGGCCGCAATCCTCGCGCTCTTGCCTGTTCTTGTGGCAGGCGGGGCGTGGATAGGCCATGCCATGGCTGTGCCCTTGGCGAGCCTGAACCCCACAGCCGCTTTGGCCGAGCGGATCCGCCTGGAGGAAACCGGCGAGGTGGAAGGCACGATCGACGCCAGCGACGCCTTCCGCAACACCGGACAGCCGGCCAAGGCCCTCTACGAAGAGGCCCGGACGCTGCACCAGCGTTTTTCCGTGGCCGGGGCGTGGTTCGGCGCGTGGGTCGGGCTGGTGTTGGGCGCAAAACTCGTCTACCTCTCGATCCGCCGCCGCCGCACGGAATACCAACCCGACAAGGCAAACTGTGTCTCCTGCGGGCGCTGCTTCTGGTACTGTCCGGTCGAGCAAGTCCGCCTCGGGCTGATTCAGGCCATACCCCTTGAACTCCAGCAGGAAGCCCAGCCGGCCGGCTCGAAGGGTTAGACGAGGGATTGCACATGGGACTTGGCATCTACGTCGGCAGTCCAGCCGGCTCGCTTCGCGGCCTCGAAACCGGCGGCGTCGGTGGGCTCTTCGGACAGATTGAAGAGGGTATCCGGACGATCTTGGACGACCCTCTTCTCGAGCGGCTCGTCTCGATCTCGCGACACGGCAACGGCCTCAGCGTGCAACTCCATCCGGCGGAAGAGAACGTCGATTTTCGCGTTGACGACGACGGCTCCTTGATCTGCTCGGCGAAGACGTCGTCGGCCGGGCCCGGATATCACGCGATGCTCGTCGACCTCCTGACGCGATTGCAGGGCCCGTGCGGCCTTTCGTGGCAATGGGACAACGAGGCGAGGGAATTTGCCGACGAAACGGCCTACGCGCTGAATCGCGACTTTCGGTTGCTGCAACTGGAAATGCTGAAGTTGCTCAGGGCCCTGGCGCAGTACGTGACCGAGGACCCGGACCACACGGGCTTCGCTCTGTCGATGCCCACAGCGTACTCCGTCGTCGGTGAGCACTTCGCCCTGTCGCCGATGGGGTATTGGAGCAAGGAGTGGTTCGGGCGTGTCGCCGCGTCTGACCCCGAGGAGTTGCTCGCGTACGGCGAGGAGTTCTTCCCCTGGTGGCGGCTCGACCGCGACGCCCTGTTCTGGCGCAACTGCGGCCTGGTGAAGACCTGGATGGACCAACCCTGGCACCCGCCGGCCAACGAGGGCGAAGCCGAGGACTGCGCAGTCACCCTGGAGTGTTTCGAGCGGGCCCGGACCCTGGACCGGGGCCTGCCGCTCCCCGAGCGGGAGATCGACGAAATTCGCTCGTTCCTCGAGCCGACGGACGTACCGCCCATTCCGCCTTCGCCTCAAGGCGTCGGGTTCCGCCGGCGCTTGGTGAAGCGATTTCCCTACCAGGGCTGGTCGGTCACCTTGCCGGGCTACTTCTATGAGGCCGAGGAGGACGAAGGGAGCACGGTCGTCTTCTGGTTTGGCCAGAAGACGATTCGCATGAGCACGATGGTCGTCAGAAGCAAGGATTCGAGCCCGGTGCCGGCCGAGGAACTCGCTTCCTTTGGAAAGGACGAGATACCGGCAGACGCCGAACTGCATCAAGTGACGGAGACGGACCGAGTCGGCTGGGCGGTGATTACCCCCGAGCGCGACGAAAACCAGCAGCCGTTCTGGATGCTCCAGGGGAACATGGCGGTGCCTGGACACGTCGGGCATATTACAGTCTGCTATTCCGATCCCGCGGATGAAATGTGGGCGATCGAAACATGGCGGTCGGTTCAGGGGCCTTCGGCTTCGGAAGAGGATGAGGCAAACGATGAGTGATGGCGCCAACACCACCGGACGCCCTTCACCAGAGTCACTTCGCGAGGCGTGGGCCCGCGTGGCCGTGCAAACGGCGGCGGTGGCCGGCGCGTTGGTGCTTCTGGGAACTGTGCTCTTGGCGTGGGATTACAGCCAAAGGTTGGCCAAGGACCCGTTGAATTCCGACGAGTTCAAGTCCCTGAAAGCCGAACTGGCCGCACAGCCGCAGAGCGAGGATCTCAAGACCGAGGTCCGCGACTTGGACCGAGTCCTCCGCTCGCAGTACTTCGCCCAGCGGCGTTTCACCTCGGCCGGCACGTGGATTCTCTTGGGGGGCATGGCGGTCGCCTTGATTGCGCTGCGCGCTGCGGCCGCACTGCGCCGAACCTTGCCACAGCCCGAGCCGCACGCTGCGCCTGTCGATCGCGAGGTCCGTACCATGCGTGAAGCGCGCTGGGCGAGCGCTGCGACCGGCGCCGTGCTGGCGATCGGCGGGCTTGCCTTGGCGCTGAACATCGGCACCGTGGTGCCCGATGCCGACGCTCAGCCGCAACCGTCCGAGGCCGCTGTCGGAACCCCGGGGTCGACGGACATCGCGAAGGCGGCCACGCCGACCGAGCCCCAGCCGGAAGCGAACAAGGCAAACTCGTCGCCCCAGCCCGGTTCGCCTCCGTCGGGCGACGAGTTTGCCAAGGCTTGGCCGCAATTTCGCGGCCCCACCGGAATTGGCGTCTCGACCCACACCAGCGTGCCAACCACGTGGGACGGGCCCTCGGGCAAGAATGTCCTCTGGAAGATCCCGGTGCCCATGGAAGGCAATAGTTCGCCCGTCGTGTGGAAGAACCGGATCTTCCTTACCGGGGCCACCAACGCCGCGCGGAAGGTGTTCTGCTTCGACACCGCAGATGGAAAGCTCCTTTGGCAGAAAGACATGCCCGCCACGCCGTCCAGCGCGGCCAAGCCGCCGGAGATCATGGGCGACACGGGATTCGCATCCTCCACGCCGGCCACCGACGGCCAGCGCGTGTACGCGATGTACGCGATCGGCGACCTGGCGGCATTCGACTTCGACGGCAAGCAGGTTTGGGTCCGTAGCCTCGGCATCCCCAAGAACGCTTATGGTCACGCCACTTCGCTCGGTCTGTTCCGCAACCTGCTGCTGGTTCAGTTCGACCAGGCTTCGGCCAAGGAAGGGAAGTCGAAACTCATGGCCCTCGACGGGGCCACGGGCAAGACCGTCTGGGAAACGCCGCGGCCCGTGCCCAACTCCTGGTGCACCCCGATCGTCGTCGAGTGGAAGGGCCAGGAGCAGATCATCGCCGGCGGCGACCCCTGGGTGATCGCCTACCATCCGGCCGACGGCAAGGAAATCTGGCGCGTTAAATGCCTCGGCCATGACGTCGCCGCGTCGCCAGTGTTTGCGGACGGCGTGGTCTATGTCGCCAACGACAACGCGAAGGCAACCGCCATCCGAATCGACGGACGCGGCGACGTGAGCGCGAGCCACACGCTCTGGATCGCCGAGGACGGCCTACCCGACACGGCAAGCCCGCTGGCCACTCCGCAATACGTGCTTCTCCTGACCTCCTCCGGCATGCTCACTGGCTATGACGCCAAGAGTGGTAAGAAGCTTTGGGAAAAGGAGTTTGAGTCGGGCTTCAAAGCCTCGCCCACGCTGGTGGACAAGAACGTCTACCTCATTGGCGACGAAGGCAAGGCCTGGGTTGTCGAACCTACCCCCGCCGAGTGCAAGAACGTTGCCGAAGCCACCCTCGGCGAACCGTGCGCGGCCACCCCGGCCTTCCAGGACGGACGGATCTACCTTCGCGGAAAACAGAACTTGTATTGCGTGGGCGCCAAGTAGGGCCCGCGGGCCATTTCGCTCGATCGCGCGACGCGTTACGTCAGCCCATTCCGACGTGTAGTTGGCTGATGGCAATTTGGGGTAGGTCGCGTCGGACTTGGCAATCCAGTAGGGGCCGGCTATACTATCGAAGGAGCGGTCTTTATGGCGTTGCACGCCAACCTTGGGGAATAGTGTAACGGCAGCACAACTGACTCTGGATCAGTTAGTTAAGGTTCGAATCCTTATTCCCCAGCTTATTTCTGCATAACGACTTACGTAAATCCGCTGGCTCCCGAATTGGGGCCGAAATCTGTTCGGGGCAACACGGGGCAACACCGAACCCCGTTTCTTCCCAAGGAATCCAGCCGCTTCGGTGGGACTGTAGACGCCGATCAGCACCCGGTCGGTGCTCGCATTCCGGTGGATCTGCGCGCACTGGACGGCGCTAGCGCAGAACCGGGTGGCAATCACGAAAACGGTAAACCGCTGGCACGCAACGACTCAGGTACCCCACCCGTCACGAAGTCCATAGTATACCTCTTGGGTGTGTAATGGGAGCCTGACCGACTTTGATTCGGCCCGTTCTTGAAAGGGCATGGGTGCGGAACTCTCGGAATGGCCGTCAGAAGGGTGCTTTCGCGGCTGGCGGCCAGCGCGTTATACGGCCCGCATAACATGCTGGCCCGCTTTGCGGGGAACGCGCGCAAGTGCTTGACTGGTCTAAGCTTCACCGCGAGAATGCCGTTCGTTGGGTTGCGTGTTATGCCGCCGAAACCGCCGCCATGACTAGTTATGACGGCGCTAGGGCGGCGGCAGAATTACATAGTTAGCCCCCATGAAGCTTCTCCGCGCAACTACTCTGATCATCGCCGCAGTCGTCGGGTGTACCCGCGAGAACGATACTACTATCAACTCAATTGCAGAGACCACCGAGCGGGGCAATATCGTTACCATGGATCCAAACGACATTCTCTTCACTACGCCGACGCTGAACGATGCAATTCCCGCGGCTTTGGCGCGGTCAACCGTCTCCTCAAACTCCGTCCAGCTTCACGAAGACGATTGGCGGCAATTCGAATTCGTCGCCGCCGAACTAAAGCAGGACATCAATGCTGAGTTGGCAGACATCAGCGTAATCTGGGACAAACACAGCGTCCCGTTGGGCGAATCTGGCACTGCTTTCCGCAAAGTCCACGTCCGAAAGCGAATTCCCAACGGCCTCAACATCTCGATGCCCCTTTTTGAATTCGAGGCATTGGTCGGACGGAAAACCAGCCCGATGACGTTTTTCGGTTATGACGGAGTCTTGCGCG
>CAZFKF010000110.1:0-9603 GCA_964518805.1 uncultured Planctomycetaceae bacterium
GGGCCGCGCCAGCGGCAAGAGGCGTTCGCGAAACCTCTTGTGCCTTCGGCACCCCGATAGCAAAGCTATCGGGGCCACCCCGTGTGGGCTTAATGTTTGTGTTGGCCATCATCTTCTGCTTCAATGGATATCCCAAAGACGGCGCCTTCTTCAGCATGATTGGAATGGCTCTTACATTGGTCATCCAATGCCTTGTCCAGCAAGGGAAGCAGATCCGCAATTTGGAACGAAGGATTGATGACCTTTCGACAGGGAAGCGATAGACGCACGAAAGACCCGCGGAGGTGCGACAGTGTGGCATTCCGTCACGCGGCGATAGCCGCGCTCTCGGCATGGGAACCGCCACAGCCGCTTCCATGCTCACCCGACGCTTCGCGTCGTGAGAGCATGCCACACACCCTCTCTGCGTGAATGCCGGTCTGGTCCACGTAGATCGAGTGGATGCAGTCGGTCGTCTCATCCGGCCGAACCGCATTCATGTCGGTGTCGATGCCCTCGCCAACCTCGTATCCGTACCGCTTGAGGGACAGTCGCTTCCACTTGGCCAGCGATCAGCAGACCGTTGCCCGTCACCGTGCACACTTGACGTTGGTACGGATTCGGGCGACGTGCCCTCCACAGAGCCCTTGCGGGCTTACTCCGCAGCCGTGTTGGTCAGCTCCAAATTGTCGAGGTAGAACGCGGCCTTCTGGGTGCCGAGGCTGCAGAAGCCGAGCCAGTCGAGCTTCTTCCAGTCCGGGCTGCCGTCGGAGAGGCGATTGAAGGACTGGGCGGGCTGGCCGGGGAGCGTCACCGCGAGATCCCACGTGCCGGTCGACTGGGGCCCGAGCCCGGCACAAACCTCGAAGTGAACCCAGGCGTTCTCGGGGAACTTCATCAGCTCCTTACCGGCGCCGATCAGCTTACCGTCGCGGACCCAAAGCGAGGGGCCCACGCGGTAGGGGCTGGCGTCGTCGCGCCACTCGTGATGGAACACCACGCCCGGTCCCACGCGCAGATCGAAGCTCATTTTCGTCACGCCCTTGGTGTGGCGAGGCGTGTAGTAGATATGCGGGTTGAAGGCGTGCTGGAGGCCCGTGTTGTCGAGCACTTTCAGACTGTGCTTGCCGGCTGCGGCGGTCTCCGCGCTCACGGCGATCTGGTCGCCCTTGCCCTCGACGTTCACTTGGGCGTCCGGCACGGGCGAGGCGCGGGGCGTCTCGAAATCGTCGTTGACCGCCAGAGGCGGAGCCGGCGGAGGCTCGGGCGCAAACCGCACCGGCGGGTACTGCACCTCGGCAGCCCGCTTCACCCACGCCGCGTCTCCGTACACGCCGGCCTTGCCGAAATCAAACGGCTTGAAGCCGGCCTTCAGGGCCGGCGAATCGGGCCGGAGGTGGAAGTCGAACCGGGCCGCGTCGACGAACTTCGGGTCGGCGACCAGCGAGCCGGCGTCTTTGCCCAGGGCCTGCCACTCGGCGAAGCTCAGTCCATCGAACGTCACCGGCTTGCCCGAGGCGTCGTAGTAGATGTTGCCAGCGAGCTTCACGTTCTTGTCGCGCCAACTTCCGTGGAACAGCCGGCCACCGTCGAAGTAGACGATGTTGTGCTCGAAGGTGAACGAGAGATGCTCCTCGACGCGCGAGCGCTGCAACTGACCGTCACGGCTGAAGGCAAAGATGTTGTTGCGGACCATGTTCTCTTTGCCGTAGTGCTGGTGGTAACCGCCGGTCTTGACGTTGTAGACGAGGTTGTTTTCCAGGGCGATGTGCGTGCTCCCCTCGTCGTTGTACAGGCCCCAGCCGCCTCGGCCGTAGAGGTCGTAGGAATAGACGTCGTGGACCACGTTGTTGCTCACCGTGGTGCCCTCCGACGGCCCAAGCGTGTAGACCCCGCCCATGTCGCTCAGCACGCCCCAGCCGAGATGGTGAATGTGATTGAACTCGATCTTGTTGTGATGCGCCCGGCTGGGCGCATACCCCCAGCGCCAGCCGACCGAGATGCCGGTGTAGCGGAAGTCGGCGATGTCGTTGTGGGTCACCTGGTTGTGCGGGCTGTGGCCGATCCACACGGCCACGCAGCCGGCGTCGAGGTGTCCGCCCGAGCGGATGATGTTGTTGTCGACGACGATCCGCGAGGTCTCGTCGATCGGTTTGGCGTTCTCGTTGTCCCAGCCCTCGCCGATGCGAACGCCGCCGGCGCCGAGGTCGTGGATCAGGCATCGGACCACGCGGCAATCGGAACAGGCGCGACGGAACCATACGGCGTAGCCCGACACGTGCCCCACTTCGCAGTCTTCTAAAGACACGTTCCGCGCGCCATCGGCGAGGATCGCCGTGGGGGCGCTGACCGCGGCCTGCCCGTCGCCGTGCCCCTGCGGCGGCAGGATGTACTGATCGTGCCGGAACGCCAGGCGTTTGAACGAGAAATGCTCGAACCACCGGCCTTTGGCCGGGTCGCCGACCAGCCGCACCAGGCCCGAAGCCACGGGGGCGATGACCTCGGCCTTGGCCATGTCCTCGCCCGGCCGCGGAATGTACGACAGCGTGCCGTCGCGATCCAGGAAGAATTCGCCGGGAGCGTCCAGGGCCGAGGCGACGTTCTCGATGTGGTAACGCTGGCTCGGTCCCCAGGCGAGCATGGCCCAGGGGGCGTTGCCGGTCAGGATCACGGTCCGCGACTTCGGGTCCAGCGCCGCGACGCGGTGGCGCGATGTCTCCCAGGAGTGATAGAGCATGATTGTGGCGTCGCTGAGCCGCTCCTTCGGCACGCCGGCCAGGACAGCGAAATCATTCGGGGCGGCCACAAAGGCTCGATTGGGCATGGCTTCTATTTTGCCCGTCGCCGGATCGACGGCCGCCTCGACCTTGCCGCGCACGTAGCAGTAAAACTCGTTGGGCGTGCGGGCCCGCACGGCGCGCCGCCCGTTGACGTAGAGTTGCTCGAAGCTCCACTTGCCCGCCGCCACTTCGGGGACCTTGGTCTTCCAAACGCCGTTGGCCGCGGGTTGGAAGCCGCCGATGCGGCGCCCCCCGGAGATGACCACCGTGGCCCCCGGGGCTGCCTCGTACACCATCGGGGCCTCGGCCGTGCCGCGATCCTCGGGGCCGAAGGCGACCGGCTCGCCGATCCAATACGTGCCCTCGGCGATCACGACGCGCGTCGGCTCCCGCTGCGAGGCCATGGCCCGGATCCATCGCACGGCATCGCGTGCCCCGGCCAGCGATGCCACCGGTCCATCCGTCTTCTCTGCGTTGGGCCGCGCCAGCAGCCCGCTCCAGGCGTCGTTTCCGTCGGGGGCGACGTAGAAGGTGATCGCCGGCGACTGGCTCGCCGACAAGGCAAAGGCCAGGGACAACAGCAACACCCCAAGATGCGGACGGTTCATACAAAGATCCTCCTGAGTCAACGGCGCGAGCCAAATCCCAAGTGCCCGGGTCTGTCCGAGGGACGATTCCATCGCACGCGGCGCGCAAACGAATACTTGGAAATGCACGCCTGGGAAGAGTCTAGCGGGCCGCCGGACGACGATCAACAGCCGCGGCGTTCGAGAATCCGCCAGATGTCGTCCGGAGTCATCGCCGCGGTGACGACGATCCGCCGGATCGGGATATCGCGCTCCCGATAATGCTCGACCAACGGTGCGGTTCGTTCGTTGAACAAAGCGATCTTGGCACGTACCATGTCCTCATCGTCGTCCGTGCGTCCGTCGCGGTCACCGCCAGCGTTGGTCCGAATCCGCTGGATCGCCGTATCGCTGGTGCAGCGAAGCGAGAGCACGGTGCGGATATCCACAATGGAGTCCATGGCGCTGGCCTGGGCCACGTGGCGCGGCAGCCCATTGAGCACCACGCACGTTTTCGGACCGGCGATCCGTTCGGCGAGAAACGAACGAAGGATCCGCTCGGCCAGCGGAAAATCCTCGTTCTCAAGCAGCGTGCCCGCGTGCAGAACGCCGCGGACCATGGCCACATCCTGATCGCTGAACCGGCCCTCAGGAAACTCCTGCGCGGCGACCTTCCGCAACTGGGCGCCGAAATCGAAATGCACCCACGCGAACTCCCACAGCCCTCGTTCCTCGATCAGGCCACCCAAGGGACTTTTCCCGGACCCCGTCGGGCCCAGAAGAAGTAGTGCTCGCCATGTGGCGGAAGCATCGCTCATGCCGTATTTTCCCTTGGGGCGATTGCATCGGTGGTGGGTTCGAAACGGACGCTCGTCGTACGAAAGCGGAGCGGAACCTCCTGCCCCTGCCGCACTTCGTCGAGATTGGCAATCTCCAAGCGACCGCGCTGTTCCAGATATTCTACCCTCGATCCGACGTCAAACAGAGCCAGGAATTCGTAAAAACCATGTTGCCGGGAGTACATTCGCCGTGTGATCTCGGCCACGCTGGGCGGCGCGGACGACCGTTCCACCAAATCGGTCACCCGATCCAGTCTTCGCTCGTGGGAAGCCAAGATTTCCCCAATTCGTTGCCCGATAGAACGTACGGGTGGTTCGTGACCACCCAGCGTGACGGTGATGCCATCGATCCGCCGGATTTTCTCCAATGACTCCAGGTAATGCCCCAGGCCGGTATAGCCCGCCATACTCTCCGGCCACTGCTGAGGAACGGTGCGGGCGAGAATGTGATCTCCGCTCAGCAGGATGTCGCCGACCAAGAAGCAAACGTGACCGGGCGAGTGGCCCGGCGTATGGATCACTCGTACGCCGTCCAGCGGCTCGTTTTCGCTCAATTCAAAGTCTACCGGCGCGCTCTGTACGCGTCCTTCCGTGAATCCAAAGGCCTCGATCAGAGCAGGATGCCGAGCCGCAGGCACCCCGGCCTGGCGCAGGAAGTGCGTCAGCCGGTAATTGAAGATCACCGCCCGCTCGTCCCACGATGTCACCACGCGAGTGTCCAGCACATGGACACCGACCCGCGCCCCGGTCAGTTCCACCATGTCCGACAGACCGCCGATGTGATCGATGTGAGCATGCGTAATCAGGATCCGCTCGATCTGCTGCGGCCTGAAGTCCTCGCCGAATTCGTCGGCAATCGATTCCAAGCCGGATACAATTTGCTGACTCGAAGGCGATAGGCCGCTGCCGGCATCCACCAGGGTTGGTGGTCCAGCGCCCAACAGCAGATGCACCCGCCCCGTAATCCCCGGAAACACGTCGCACGGAATCCGATAGACTCTCACCCCGCTGCTGGAATCGAATCGTTTGATGGAGGGCAGTTGCGGCATGATTTCGACGCTGCGACAATCGAACCAGCAACCGCCATGGCAGCGACTCTGGCTATCGACACAACGTGTATTGGAAATATTGTGGTTTGGGAGGGGAAACCGTTGGTTTGGTCGTCTCCCCAGGTGGGTGTCTCCCTATTAGACTAATCAACCGCACCGAAACTCGCTACTGCTAACGGCTGGTTAGTTCATTGTTAGGGGGCTCTGATAAACTCTATGGAATGGAAACAACCCGTCGATTCGGCGGAACAGCACCCCTAATACGGTTTGTATCAACGGAAACACGGCGTGATTCGTTGGAGCAGTGCATGCCTCACCTCATCCTCGCCCTGGATCAAGGCACGACCTCCAGCCGGGCGTTTGTATGGGACATCCACGGCCAAGCCCTCGGCAGCGCGCAAGAGGAGTTCGAGCAGATCCTTCCTGGGCCAGGATTGGTGGAGCACGACCCGGACGTGATTTGGTCCACCCAAATTCGCGTGGCGCGCGACGCCCTGGCGCGATGCGGGCGACCAGTGACCGACGTCGCCGCGGTGGCCATTGCCAACCAGCGCGAGACCACGATCCTCTGGGACCGGCACACCGGGCGTCCGGTTGCCAACGCCATCGTTTGGCAAAGCCGGGCCAGTGCCGGAATCTGCGAGCAACTCAAGGCGCAAGGGTTGGAGCCGGTCTTTCGCGCGAAGACCGGGCTGGTCATCGACGCCTACTTCTCGGGCACGAAGATCAAGTACTTACTCGACACTCGCGAAGGACTGCGGGCCCGGGCAACCAAAGGCGAGATTCTCTTCGGCACGGTCGATACCTGGCTCCTGTGGCGGTTGACCGGAGGCCGCCTCCACGCCACGGACCCGAGCAACGCCAGTCGCACCCTACTCTACAATATTCACACCCTGGACTGGGACGACGAGTTGCTGGCGATCCTCGACGTTCCGCGCGCCATGCTTCCCGAGGTTCGGCCATCCAGCGGACTTTTCGCCGTGACATCGCCCGAGTGGTTCGGCCGGCCGGTCCCCATTGCCGGCATAGCCGGCGACCAGCAGGCCGCCACGTTCGGCCAGGCCTGTTTCGAGCCCGGCAGCGCGAAGAACACCTATGGTACGGGCTGCTTCATGCTCCTGAACACGGGCAGTCAGCCGGTGGTCTCGCGCCACAGCTTGCTCACCACAATCGGCTGGGCCTTGGGCGATAAGGTGACCTATTGCCTCGAAGGTTCGGTCTTCGTGGCCGGTGCGGCAGTGCAATGGCTGCGGGACGGGCTGGGCATCGTCGCCACGTCGTCCGACGTCGAGCGACTCGCCGCCACCGTGCCCGACAACGGCGGCGTCTACTTCGTGCCCGCCCTGGTTGGCCTGGGCGCTCCGTATTGGGACCCATATGCCCGCGGGACGATCGTCGGAATCACCCGCGGGACGACCGCCGGCCACCTGGCCCGCGCCACCTTGGAAGCGATGGCCCTCCAGACGCGCGATCTGGCCCAAGCCATGCAGCGTGACGCGGGGATCTCGCTGGGGGGCCTGAAGGTCGACGGCGGGGCGTCGGTCAACAACATGCTGATGCAGTTTCAGGCGGACGTGCTCGGCGTTGAAGTACGCCGGCCGAAGGTCTCGGAGACGACTGCCTTGGGCGCGGCCTACCTGGCCGGATTGGCGACCGGCGTATGGCACGATCTGGCCGACCTGGCGGCCCACTGGGCGCTCGATCGCGCGTTTGTGCCGCAGATGCCGACCGAGACCCGACAGACTGTGGTGCGACGGTGGGCCGAGGCCGTCGATCGCTCGCAGAACTGGGCGACGCCCTGACACCTTCTCCCGCGGGACGCACTGGCCGAAGAGCCGTTCTACGGGCGCGGGGTTGGTTGCGCTGCGTCAGGGCCAGGCTGGTGACCCTGTGACTGGTTCTTCCGGTTTCGGTTACGCTTATCCTTCTTGCCCGGTTGGCCGCCCGGCTGCCCCTCCTTCTGCCGGCGGACCGAACCATTGGCCGTGCCGTCGCCGAAGACCTTGTTGATCGACTCCTCGATTTGCTCGGGACTGACGCCCGGCCCCAGTTTGAGCACGGTCACCGTCTCGGCGACGGGCTTGGCCGACTCGTCGAGGTCCTTGACCATCTTGACCACTTCGTCCAGCAGGTAGGCCGGGGCGGAGAGGATGAGGCTGTTGGAGATCTCGTCGACGCCGATCGACAGAAGTCCCTTGTAGCTGGGCTGCTTTTGGCCCTGACCGCCCTCGTCGTCGAACGAGAAGCGAATGAATCGTTCCCGCGGCTGATTCTGGCTGTTTCCCGTCAGCGACTTGTCGTTGGCGCTGAGCAGGTCGCGGTAGACCTCCTTGACCGTCTCCGAAACCGGCTTGGCCTGCGAGTAGACGAGCTTGACCGTTTCGGTCTTGCGCACCGATTTGGCGTCCATCGGCTGCGGACGGTCGTAGATCTTGATCAGGTCCTCGATCTTCTTCAGTTGGTTTGCGTCGGCGCCCTGCACAAGGATCGAGTTGCTGTCGCTGTCGGAGACGATCCGCAGCGGTTTGCGCTTTGAGAGCCGGGAACGCGGCTTCTCGGTTTCCTGGGAACCGTACTCCATCTCATACCACCAGGGATAGCGCCGCTGCTGCGCCTCTTGCTCATCCTTGAACACGTCTTTGAGGATCGGGGCCACGCTGGAGGCCCATGCGTACTTGAGTTGGAAGACCTGGTAGTCGACGCGAGACGAGGCCGTCAATTGGGCCACAAGTTCTTCAAAACGGTCGAGGGCGCGGGGGTCGGGCGACGAGACAATCCACTGCCCCTCGGGACCGCGCGAAAGGGTCACCGGCGGCGGTGATTCGCCGGTGGACGTCGTGGCCGGTTCAGCGGGCTTTGCTGGCAGCGGAGACTTGCCCGACTCGCTGGCAAGCGGCTTGACAGGCTCCTTGACAGGCTCCTTGACAGGCTCCTTGGCTGGCTCCTTGGCTGGCTCCTTGATCGCCGTCTGGGCCGGTGCCGTCGAAGGCGCGATCGCCGTAATCTGCGGCGTGCCGGTCGGTTGGGCAGACGCCAACTCCATGCGCTGAAGGTACGACGCGCTGCGGCTTGGCGTGCCTTGGGCGGTGGGCGCAGAGGGGGGCTTCTTTTCCTTTTCGTGAGGGGGCGTGCTCGGCGGATTCTCCTGCCCATTCTGAGGCGTGGCAGGCGGCACGAGGAGCGGATTCGGGGCCACCGATGGCCAGTGACGACGCAGCCGTTCGATGAATTCCCCACTGTCCTTGCCCGAAGGAAGGTCCAGGACGCGAACCGTGGCGGGGTTGCCCTTGTCCGATGGGATTTCCCCCAGCTTGACCAGCAGGTTGCGGACTTCTTCTAGTTCCACGGTGTTGGCCCAGACCAGCAAACGATTGTTCTCAACGTCGGCATCGACGCGGAACTTGCGCGTGTCATCCGTACCTTGCCGCGACTCGTCCCCGCCGAAATAGTAATACCGTGGCCGCGACTGCTGTTTCGGCTTTTCGCCGGTCATCATGAACTCGATCGTGCCGGCCACGTAGTCGGCCTCCAAGCGGCGAAGCTGAATGACCTCGAACTTCCGCTCGCTGCCGTCGAGTTTCTCGATCAGGCTGCGGATCGTCACGTGATCGGCCAGCGAGGCGTACGCGATAATGGCCTTGTTCTTCTTATCGACTTCCAGCTTGGTCGTCGGATCGAGGTTGCCGATCTCCTCCAAGGTCCTGACCAGCGGCTCGGGGTCGATCGCCGCCAGGCGGTAGATCTGCATCCGGGTCATCGTGCCCAGCAGTTGCGACCCCTGCGCCGACGGGACGTCGAGGGTCTTGATCGCCTGGGCGATGATTACCATTTTGTCGGGCGGGGCGATGGCCAAGACGCTGTTTTTGCGGGTATTGGGAATCAGGGTGATTTCCATTTTCGGCTTCGGCATTCCGCCGGGGGGCTGCCCGGGTTGCCCGGGCTGGCCCGGCTGCTGGCCCGGCATCATCCCCGGCGGCATCTGGCCTCTCATCGCCATCTGCTGCATTTGTTCCGGCGTCATGCCGCCCGGCCCGGCGCCGCCACGGCTGCGCCCCCCTTTCGCCTCGATGCCCAAGAGACTCTGCAATTGCTCGCACACGTCCGAGGCCCGAACGAACTTCAGTTCAAATTCCCGCGGCAGGCTTCGCGTGCCCCGGCCGCTCTGTTCGGTCGTCAGGAGGTCGTGGATTTCCCGAAGATTGACGACCGCGTCGATGGCCTCCAGGCGGTTGGTGGCCCTCAACGGCGTCAGGCGTCCGTTCGGGCTGATCATCGGCTTGAATTCCTCGGCCGCCTGATCGGCGGCCAGGGTCTCCAGGTCGAACGAGACCTTGACGAACTCGTAGGGGTCGTGCCCGGACAATTGCTCCACCTCGATCCGCGGGACCAG
>CAZFKF010000111.1:0-9600 GCA_964518805.1 uncultured Planctomycetaceae bacterium
AGCCGATGGGCTTCCCCGGCCACTGTCCCTACTTCCTCCGCACGGCCGACAACATCATCCTCCTGGCCCACCGCGTGCCGTCGACCAGCCTGCACTACAGCTTGGACGAGTGCCAGACATGGAGCGACAATGTAATCGTCGATACCGTCGGCGGAGCCTATCCGTCGATGGTCAACCTCAAAGACGGCTCGGTGCTGATCGTGTACTACGAAGAAGGGGCCGGATCGAGCATCTGCTGCAAACGCTTCCGCGCGACCCGCTCGGGTATCGAGTGGCTTGCACCCTGATGGCGGTCGGGCTTTCAGCGGCTTCCCTTAGCAGCCGGGACATTCATTGCGGCGTTCGTCGACAGTCGCAGAGCCCCCAGACCGCGATGATATCCCGCAAGGCGACTGGGCTTGCCTGACGCGGCCAACCTGCCGTGCGAAACGGTGCGCGGATTCTGACTCAATTCGTACATCATCGCGAGTTCGGGCACGGTGAAGAGCATCCAGTGCCACATCAACCCGAGCGCGAAGGCGAAGAACGGGATCTCGACAATCGAAAGCACCAGCCAGGCCCAGCCTAGTCCGAGAACCAGACGAACGGGACTGGCTCCCAAGGTCACGGCAAACAGGACCGACCGGTCCTTGTCCCACGCCCACCACACGCCCGACATCCAACTGAGGGCACACAGCAGCATGGGCGGCAGACTGAGAAAGACCGCCTTGCCGTACTGCGGATGCACCGTCCACAGCGGCGCGACGATCAGCAGCATGGCTCCCAGCAGCAAGACCCCAAGGGCAAAGCAGTATCTTCGATAGAGCTGGTGCTTCCGCCGCCGTTGCGTCCGGGGAGGCGGCGGGGGTTGGCTCTGAGGCTTGACCCGCACCGGCTCGATGGGGTGCTGAGACTCCAGATATCTCTGGTAGAACGTGCAGCCCGACAGGGTACGCAGAAGCTCCCGGTTATCCATAGCACACTCCCTGACTTGGGATCGACGCCATGGTGTCCGCGCTCACGCGCCCCTACTATAACACGCCGTTTGAAGAATCGGATGTAACCAAATATGACTGAATTGCTTTTCGCCACAAGAGGGGGTTTGGGCGTGCAACGGATGGTCGGGGGTGGGGCATCACCGCGGTGCGCAAGTAGAGTGATATTTAAGACGTAATGGGATTTCGCGTTTCCGGCACGTCATGGAGTCGTGTGTGGCGAACGCTCTCCGACGGCATCGCCTCAAGCGCGAAGGGAGTTGATCCGTCGGCACCAGCCCTCGGCCGCCCGGCGGCGTATCTTCGCAATTACCCGCCGGGGATCGTCCAAGGAAGAACGTAAGCTTGAAGCAGCGTCAGCAGGCCCATCATGGCGGCCAGCACGAGGCTGTGGAGGAAGACGAAGCGGAGGATCAGGCCCTCGTTGCCGGGCTGTTCCGTGGCCACGGCGGCCACGACGATGCTCTGGGCGTCGATCATCTTGCCCATCACGCCCCCGGTGCTGTTGGACGCGACGATCAAGATCGGGTTGAGTCCCAGTTGTTCGGCCGTGATTCGCTGGAGGCTGCCGAACAAGGCGTTGGCCGAGGTATCCGACCCGGTCAGCGCCACGCCGAGCCAGCCGAGCATCGGGGCGAACAGCGGATACAGCCATCCCGTGCGCGTGAACGCAAGTCCCAGCGTGGCGTCCGACCCGCAGTATTTCGTCGTGAAGGCCAAGGCCAACATGCAGGCGATGGTGAATAAGGCCCATCGCACGCGAAACAAGGTCTCGGCGAACTGCCGAAAGAAATCGCCCGCCGGCACCTTGAGCCACAAGGCCGAAAGGATCGCGGCCAGAAAAATCCCCGTGCCCGTCGTCGAGAGCCAGTTCAACTCGTACTGGGCTTTTTCGGGCTCTTCCGCGGGGTCGCTGTCGGCCGACCGTTTGGCGACGCGCCCCGAGCGGTACACCTGCTGGTGCAAGCGGGGCACGTCGAAGGTGCCCTTGGTGACTCCGGCCAGCACATTGGGTTTGTCCGCGGTTCCGCCGTTGAGGGCCGTTTTCACGGTGGGCCATCCCCAGAAGAAGACCATCAGCGACAGCAGCACCCACGGCACCCAGGCGTGCGCCACCTGCTTCGCGGACAGAGGCGGTTCGCTGGCGTCGGAGGTATGCGGGGCCTCCTCGGGGAACCGCCAGATCTCCTTGGGCTGCCAGAAGCGGAGGAACGCGGCCAAGGCGACCATCGAGCCGACGCCGCCCAAGACGTCGACCAGGCCTGGGCCGTGAAAATTCGAGGTCACGAACTGCACCGTGGCGAAGCTGCCGCCGCAGACGGCGATCGCAGGCCAGCAGCCTCGCACCCCGCGCCAGCCCGACATGACCGCCACGAGCCATGCCGGAATCATCAGCGAGAACAGCGGCAATTGCCGGCCCGCCATCTGCGAGAGCGCCATCTCGTTGAGCCCCGAGACCTTCGCCAGCGTGATGATCGGCGTGCCCAGGGCCCCAAAGGCCACGGGCGACGTGTTGGCGATCAGCGCCAACCCGGCGGCGTGGAGCGGGCGGAAGCCCAACCCGATCAAGAGGGCCGCGGAGATGGCCACCGGCGTGCCGAATCCGGCCGCCCCTTCGAGGAACGTGCCGAACGAGAAGGCGATCAAAAGGGCCTGCATGCGGCGGTCGGGCGAGATGGCCGCCACGGATCGCTTGACAATCTCAAACTGCCCGGTGCGAACCGTCAAGTGATAGAGGAATACGGCGGAGAAGACGATCCAGCCGATTGGCACCAGGCCGAAACAGCCGCCGTAGCCCGCGGCGGCAAACGCCATGGTGGCCGGCATCTCGTAGGCTGCGATGGCCACCACCAAGGCAGACCCAAGGCCCGCCAGCGCCGCCACCGGGGCCGACACTCCCACCACCAACAGGCCCAGCAGAAGCAGGATCGGCACCCCGGCCACCAATGGCGAAAGCCACGCCGAGCCCATCGGATCGTACGCCTGAATCCACGCGGTCTCCATGCGACTCCTCCGCCCGGGGGAACGTAAGGCCGGATTATACAGCGAGGCTCGGACAGTGGGAAAGATGGAGAAACACGTGACGGCTTGTGTTCAGCAGGACCCCCTGTTTCGGACTCTGGGAGACACACTCGGCCCGTCCTTCTGTGTACGCCGGCTGCCTCGGCGAGGTGGTTCCGTGGTTTCGCAGAACGAGACCGGTCTTGCAGGAATCGGAAGCGGTCGGTATGCTTCCCCGCCCTGTTCAGGCACGATCGCGGCAGCCTCGCCTGTTGGGATCTCATCGCCTGAATGCCACTTCGAGGCAAACCGACGTTCCGACTTTCATCCCCTTAGCATTCCGTCGCCGTCTCACCGCTCCTGCGGCTTGGTGGGCATTGACAGCTTGGTGCGGCTTGGCGGCAAGTCCGGGCTGCTCCAGTTTCTCGTCGCAGGGCTTGAACGCCGAAGGCGTGCGGCTTTTTGAACAGACTCGCGTTCAAGACGCCATGCAGGATTTCCAGCGGGCGATTGACCAGGATCCGAACAACGCCGACGGGTACTACAACCTGGCAGCCTGCTACCACCGCTTGGGTGCGATGAATCGGCGTACGGCGGACCTCGTTCAGGCCGAGCGCTACTACTACCTCTGCCTGGATCGCGACCGGGACCATCGCGAATGCTACCGGGGGCTGGCCGTGCTGATGTTCGAGCAAGGCCGTACGGAAGAAGCCTTCCGGTTGTTGCAGGAATGGGCCGACCGGAAGCCGGACGCGACCGATCCGAAGATCGAATTGGCCCGACTCTACGAGGAATCCGGAGACCGCGACCGGGCCAAACTGCTGCTCGGGGACGCTTTATTGGCCGATGCCTCCAACGCTCGGGCGCTGGCGGCCTTGGGGCGTCTCCGCGAACAAGAGGGCGATCGGACGCAGGCCCTCAACAACTACCAACAATCCTTGCGCGCGAATCGCTTCCAGCCCGAGGTCGCCTCGCGCGCGTCCGCTTTGCAGTCGTCATTAGGCGGCACGTATGCAGGAAATGGCTCCTCAGGTGGGTCGATGATGGTGTCGCGCGACGGGGGAGCGGTTCGGTAGTTCCTTTTGGGCATAAAAGCCTCCTCTCAATGGGCTGAAACGCTCGGCGCGGGCCCATCGTCATCTCGGCCGACTCTCGGTAAAATGGCTGATTCGTTCCCCGCGGCCAACGACATTGTCGTGGCGGGGGCCACGAGACTCCTCGTCGCGCAGGCAGATGCCGAATTACCGATTGTTGACCCCTGGCCCAACGCAGATCCCCGAAGACGCCCGGCTTTCCTTGGCACGGCAGATTCGGCACCATCGCACTGCGCCGTTCCGCCAGACTCTTGGAGAGGTTCTGGAGGGGTTGAAGTACGTCTTTCGGACGACGCACGATGTCCTGATGCTTACCAGTTCGGGCACAGGGGCCATGGAGGCAGCAGTCGCGAGCGTGGTGCCTCGGGGCGGCAAGGCCATCGTCTTGGAGTCTGGAAAGTTCTCCGAGAGATGGCGGCTGATTTGCGATGCGTTCGGCATCTGCGTCGCGCGGCACGAAATCCCCTGGGGCGAAGCCTTCTCGCCGCAGGACGTGGCCCGGTTGCTCGCCGAACACCCCGATGCGGCTGCTGTTTACACCACCCTTTCGGAGAGTAGTACGGGCGTTGCCCACGACATTGAAGCGATGGGCCGGGTGGTGGCCGCCACGCCGGCGCTGCTCGTCGTCGACGCGATCAGCGGCGCCGGGGCGATCGAGTGCCACACGGACGCGTGGAACGTCGACCTCTTGGTGGTTGGCGCGCAAAAGGCCCTTATGGGACCACCAGGACTGGCATTTGTTGCCGTCAGCCCCAAGGCATGGGGACAGATCGAAGCGATCCAGCGGCAGGCGTTTTACCTGGACCTCTTGGCCTACCGCAGGGCCTTGGCTGAGTCCGATACGCCCTACACCCCGGCGATCCCGCTGGTCATGGCCTTGGCACAATCGCTGCGCGAGATTCGCGCTGAACGAATCGAGCAGGTGTGGGAGAGGAGTAAGCGTCTGGGCCAAGCGACCCGGGCCGGCGTGGAGGCCCTCGGCATGCGTCTGGCGGCGAAGCGGCCGGCCGATAGCCTCACCGCGGCCTTCTTCCCCGACGGGATCGACGGCAAGGCGTTTCTGAAACGTCTGGAGACTCGGTTCGGCGTGAAGTTGGCGGGCGGCCAAGGCCAATGGAAGGGGAAGATCTTCCGCATTGCCCACTTCGGCAAGATCGACGAGTTAGACATCCTCGCGGCCCTGGCGGCAATGGAACTGGTACTGCTGGAGATGGGCCGACCGGTGAGACTGGGGTCGGGCGTCGCCGCGGCCAGTGAAGTGCTGGCTCGGGGGCGCGGGGCCGAACTCCATACGTCATCGAATGTGCCCGATTCCACGAAAGGGTGACCGAGAAATGAGCGCTGGCTATGACTCGCCGAAAGATCAAGTGATGGCTATCGTGCAGGCCAGCCCGACGATAGCTCGAACGAGGAGATCGTGCGCGCAGTCGCTATGGAAATGATGATCCGGCTTACGGAAAGGTGCAGTTGTTGTCCGAGTCTCCGGAGTTGGGCTACCGCCACGAGCATCCCCCCAACCGGGGCATTCGCGTTCGGATCTTCGGGCACTATCGAGTCGCCCATTTGACCAAACCAGACGGGAACATTGATGTCCTGGGCGTGTTCCATGCAGCCCTGGACATGGATCGCTATCTATTTGGATAAGGCTTCGGTATTTCGGGAAGCAAGACGAGGTTCACACGCATGCCACGCATCATCGTTTTGGACGAACTGTCCGCGGAAGGTTTGAAACTGCTGGAATCGGCCGGCGGCATCGAGGTCGAGGTCCGCACGGGACTCAAAGGGCAAGCCTTGCGCGACGCCCTCTTGCAGGCCGACGGCGCGATCTGCCGCAGCGGCGTGAAGATCACGGCGGACGTCCTGGAGGGGAACCGGCGTTTGAAGGCGATCGCCAGGGCGGGCGTCGGCGTCGACAACATCGACACCAGCGCCGCCACGCGCCAGGGAATCGTGGTCATGAATACCCCCGGCGGAAACACCATTTCCACGGCCGAGCAGACGATCGCCCTGATGCTCGGCCTGGCGCGCAACACGGCCCCCGCCTTCCAGAGCCTCAAAGAAGGCCGCTGGGACCGCAAGCACTACATGGGTACGCAACTGGCCGGAAAGACCCTGGGAATCGTCGGCCTCGGACGCATCGGTCAGGCTGTGGCGGTCCGGGCCCTGGCCATGGAGATGAAGGTCCTGGGATACGATCCGTTCCTCTCGGCGCAGCGGGCCAAGGAACTGGGAATCAGCATCGTGGAGACGCCGCGCGAGATGCTTCCCCTCGTCGATTTCCTCACCGTGCACACGCCGCTCAACGAGAGCACCAAGAACCTGATCGGCCCCGAAGAAGTCAAGACGCTCAAGAAGGGCGCCCGCTTGATCAACTGCGCCCGCGGGGGAATCTACAACGAGGCGGCCCTGGTCGAAGGACTCAAGAGCGGGCACCTTGGCGGCGTGGCCCTCGACGTGTACGCGAGCGAGCCCTGCACCGACAGCCCACTCTTCGCGATGCCAAATGTGCTCTGCACGCCGCATCTCGGCGCGAGCACCGAAGAAGCGCAGTCGAACGTCGCCGTCGAGGCGGCGGAACTGCTGGTCGATTACTTCACGACGGGGGCCATCCGCCAGGCGGTGAACATGTCGCCGCTGGACCCGAAGACCCTGGAAAGCATGCGCGGCTGGCTGAACTTGACCTACCGCCTGGGGCTCCTTCTGGCCCAGGTCGACCGCGCTCCGCCGACCGCCTGCAAGCTTCGCTACCGCGGCGAAGTGTCGAAAAAAGACACCCGGCTGTTGTCGGCGGCTTTTGCCGCAGGGCTCTTGGAGCGGGCCATGGAATCGCCGGTGAACATCGTCAATGCGGAAGTGCTCCTGCGCGCTCGCGGCATCGAGGTGGTGGAAGAGCGGTCCAGCGACGTGACCGACTTCAGCTCGATGATCACGGCCGAGGTGGTCAGCGAGAACCGCACGGCGATTGCCAGCGGCACCCTCTTCGGCAATCACATGCCCCGACTGGTCCAGAAGGCCAATTGCCGCTTGGAGAGCTACTTGGACGGCACTTTGATGATGTTCGTGCACCGCGACGTGCCGGGCGTCATCGGCCAGGTGGGAAATATCTTCGGTAAGCACCGCGTGAATATCGCCCAGATGTCCGTGGGACGCGAGACGGACAAACCGGGCGGCGAAGCGATCGGCGTGCTCGCCCTCGATGCCCAGCCGCCGGCCGAGGCCCTTGCCGAAGTCCTCGCCATGCCGACGGTAACCAAGGCGTGGATCGTCAATCTGCCGCCCGCCGGGCATTCTCCCGACTGGCTGGGCGCAAACGACTAACGCGGCTTGCGCGGACATGCGCCCATGAGGGCGTCGGTCAGGTCGCCGTAGATCGAGAACCGACCGACGAGCCCGTGGGTGCGGAGGATTTCGCGGACGAACGAGTTGACGCCCGTCAGTCGCAGCATGCCGCCGTGTTCGCGGATTCGCCTGTCGAGCACAACGAGTTGCCCGATCAGATAGCTGTCCAGGAACTCGACGTCGTCGAGTTCCAGCACGAGCCGATAAACGAAGTGCCGTTCGAGTTGCGCCCACACTTCGTCAGCCAACGGAGGCGTATCGACCCCGTACGGCTCCGGACGCTCAACGCGCACCCACAGCCAACCCGGGCCGCGTTCGACCTTCAACTCCCATCCCGGAGCAATGGCGAGCATGGCGTGACTCCCTTCGTGAACAAGCGCCAGCCAAAAAGACAAGCTTGACCAGAAACCATACTATGACCTGGCTTCCAGCCCACCACAATAACTCTGTAAGGTGGAAATGCGGATTTTGTTCGGAATGACAAGAGAGCAAGACGTGGGACACTGCCCATGGGGGTGACTGGTCAGTCCTTGTCGAGCAATTGTGTTCAGCCGGGCGAAGCCGACTCCCGTTCGGTAAGTCTTCTCGAGTTAGGAGAATAGGTCCCGCTGCTGACTCGCTGCATCGATAGAGGGGGACATGCCGAGATGCTGAAACCCTTTGGCGGTTAACCTCCGCCCCCGAGGGGTGCGCACGACCAGTTCGCTTCGCAATAAGAACGGCTCGACTTCGTCGATCAGCGTGTCGGTGGCCACGTTCAGCGTGTGGGCCACGGCTTCCACGCCGACAGGTCCCCCGCCAAAGACCCTGGCGATCGTGCCCAAGTACTTCCGATCCAGCGAATCGAGCCCCAAGGCGTCGATTTCCTGCATGGTGAGGGCGTCGCGCGCCACGGCGAGCGTGATCTGCCCATCGGCCCGGCTGATGGCGTAATCGCGGACCCAACGGAGCCGGTTGTTGGCCAATCGGGGCGTGCCGCGGCTTCGCGAAGCGATTTCGTCGGCCGCGTCGCCGGCAATCGGCACGCGGAGCTTGCCCGCGTTGCGGCGGACAATCTCGGCCAGTTCCGCGACCGTGTAGAAGTCGAGATGTTCCCGCATCTGGAAGCGGTCGCGAAGCGGGGCTGAAAGCAGCCCGGTCCGCGTGGTGGCCCCGATCAAGGTGAACGGCCGGAGCGGCATGTTGAGCGTTCGGGCGTTGATTCCTTCGCCCAAGGTCAGGTCGATGCGGAAATCCTCCATCGCCGGATAGAGGAACTCTTCCACCGCCTTTTGCATGCGGTGGATCTCGTCGATGAACAGCACCGAGCCCTCTTCGGCATTGGTCAGGTAAGGCACGAGATCCTTGGGGGCCTTCAGCGTAGCCCCGCTGCCAATTTGCATGTTCACCCCCAGATCGCGAGGGATGCACGTGGCGAAGGTCGTCTTTCCCAAACCCGGCGGCCCGTCAAACAGGATGTGCCCCAGCGGCTCACCCCGCTTTCTGGCCGCGTCGATGGCGATCTGGAGCCTCGCGTAGACCTCGCGCTGCCCGACCATTTCCTGCATGTGCTGCGGGCGCAGATCGCGGTCGTCGTCGGGCGATTCGGACGGACGAGCAAGAATCGGCTCGCGGGGCATGGCAGTCGCGTGACTTGGGGACTCTGAACGGGTGTTGACTATCGTCCCTAGTATACCAGACAATGTGCATAAGCGTCGACGGGAACGGGGCATTTGGCAGCCCCGATTCTGGGAGCATACCTGCGAGGACGAAGCGAACCTGAAGAGCCACGTGGACTACGTTCACTGGAATCCAGTGAAGCACGGACATGCAGCGCGGGTGCGCGACTATCTTTGGTCATCATTCCACCGATACGTTGAACTCGGCGAATACGATCTCGGTTGGGGCGGCGAGAATCCATGCCCCGATCTAGATACACCGGACTTGTGACGGGACGATCACGGCCACGCACGCGGTGCACCGCAAGGCGCGCAGACTTACCAACGAGGTCCGGCGGGCGTCGCTTCGCTCCGTCCGCCCTACGACTGCTTACCTCGCCCCGGATACATCGCGACGATCATCGCGGAAAGATAGATGCCGTACAAAACTGCGAAGACCAGGTAGTCGTCAGTTGCGAAGACTCCCTTCGGCATCACGTTAACGAGGACCAACGCCGCGTCGATCAGGACGAGCGGGAAGATGCCGAGAAAGAA
>CAZFKF010000112.1:0-9596 GCA_964518805.1 uncultured Planctomycetaceae bacterium
TAACGGCCGGCGAATGACACCCCAGAAAAGGACGCCGCGATGAACAACCGGATCCCAACGCTTCTTCGGCCGATGGTGTTGTTGTCGATCGTTCTGGCCGCGCAGCCGGCCGCAACCGCCGAACGAAAGGCTAGTCAAAGTCCGTCGCCCGCCCGCGTGGCGGAGATTGCCGCCATGCTCTCGCCGGAGCCTTGCGGCGCCGGGGCGCGCATCCACGATCGCGCCGTGTGGGACGAAGTGGGCCGAGCCGCTCGATTCCAGGGCTTCGTACACGGAGTCGAAACGGCTCTCAAGAAGCCCTTGCCCGAGTTGCCCGACGACCTCTATCTCGATTATTCGCGAACCGGCAACCGCGAACGCTATCAGAAGGTGTTCTTCGACCGGCACAGCCGCTTCGCCAAGCTGGTGCTGGCCGAGTGCGTGGAAAACCGGGGGAGATTCCTGCCCGCGATCGAGGAGGCGTTGCGGGCAATCCTCGCCGAGAAGACATGGGTCTTGCCGGCCCACGACGGCAGCCTGGCCAACTTCAAGGGAAAGACCGTCGAGATCGATCTGGCCGCCTCGGCCACGGCATCCAGCCTGGCCACGGCCGCCTATTGGTTGGGCGACAGGCTCAGCGAGGAGACGCGCAAGCTCGTGCGGAGCGAACTGGAGCGCCGCACGTTTGCCCCCTTTGAAGGGATGGTCAACCAAGGCAAGCCGCGGACCTGGTGGCTCACCGGCACAAACAACTGGAACGCCGTGTGCCTGGCGGGGGTCACCTGCGCGGCCACGGCCACAATCGAGGACCGCCAGCGGCGGGCCTTCTTCATCGCTGCGGCGGAGAAGCACATCCAGCATTTCCTCCGCGGTTTCACCCCCGACGGCTACTGCTCCGAGGGCCTGGGCTACTGGGACTACGGCTTCGGCAACTTCATGCTCCTGGCCGAAGACATCGTCCGGGCGACCGGCGGCAAGCTCGATTTGTGGGAGCAGCCCAAGGTGGCGGCCATCGCCCAGTTCGCCCGGCGCCTGGAGATCCTCCCGGGCGTGTATCCGGCGTTCGCCGATTGCCACATCGGCCCTCGTCCCGACGCCCGGATCATGGCCTACGTCAGCCGCCGTTTCGGCTGGGGCTGGACCGAATGGGAGAAGCAGGGCTTGGGTCTGGCGGCCGGACCGTCGTCGAATCTGCTCGAGTTCGGGCTGGTCGGGCTGGAGAACTCAGCGTCGCGGCGGGCGCCGGCCTCGGCCCAGGCCTCACCGCAGGCCCTGCGCGACTGGTTCGCCGACGCCGGGATCTTGATCTGCCGTCCGGCCGCCGACCATCCGCGCGGCCTCGGCGCCGCCCTGAAAGGCGGCCACAACGCCGAACATCACAACCACAACGACGTGGGCTCGTTCGTCGTGGCGATCGGCAAGTCCACGCCCCTGCTCGACCCGGGGTCCGAGGTCTACACGCGGCGGACGTTCAGCGGACGCCGTTACGAGAGCAACGTCCTGAACTCCTTCGGCCACCCCGTGCCGCGCGTGGCCGGAAAACTCCAACGCCAAGGCCGGCAGGCCGCCGCCAAGGTCCTCGTGTCCGAATTCACCGAGGCCAAGGACACGCTGGCCCTCGATCTCCGGTCCTGCTACAACGTGCCCGAGTTGACCAGGCTGGTGCGGACCTTCGTGTTCTCCCGCGCGGGGCGCGGCAGCCTCACGGTGAGCGACGACGTGGAATTCTCTTCGCCGCAGGAGTTCGAGACCGCCCTGATTACCCTCGCGCCGTGGAAGCGAGTCGGCGACGATGCCCTGGTGATCGGCGAAGGGGCTGAAGCCGTGCGCGTGACGCTGGCCGCGGGCGAACACGCCTTCAAGCTGCAAGCGACGGAAATCCGCGAAGACCTGCCCGGCAAGTTCGTGCCCAAGCGGTTGGGCATCGCCCTGACCGGAGCCATGCGCCAGGCGACGGTCCGCATGACGATCACCCCGGCGGAAACCGGACGCGAGTGTCGTGATTCACGCTGATGGGGGCTTGTTCCAGAACGCACGCACCGCAATTTCGTCCCGGAGGGACGTTACGCGCGTCAGTCCGCTTCCGAAAAAGCGTCGCCACTGGCGGTTCTGTTTCAAATCGGCGTAGCCTGACTCGACCGTCTGTTTGCGCAGTCGGCGGACCGCTTTCGCTTCCGGTTCCTCATGGCCCCGCGGCGCGGGGCGCGGGGCGCGGGATGCTTTGGAGTCCGTCCTTGCCCTGAACCAGGCCGTCGACCGTGACTTCCATCGGACGGGCGCCGGGCAGGTCGGTCGTAATGCGGATCTTTCCGGCAATCTTGCCAGGCCGGTCGCCGGCCTGAAACTCCACCAGAACCACTTGATACGGCTTGGCCTCCTTGGAGACCGAGAAGTGGAACCGCGGATCGGGACCCTCGACCTTCACGATGCGGAAAGGCTTCTGCCCGCTGAGCACCACGTTCTTGGAAACCGTCTGTCCGGCCCCGACGGCGTCGAACATGACCACCGCCGGATTGACGCTCAGAGAGGGAACGACGAGCGCCTCGACGGTGATCGGGATGCGAGCCGTTTGTTGGTTGGTGTCGTCGGTCTGCAGGAAGACGAGGTCCTTGAAATAGCCCGGCGTCGTGTCTTTCTTCAAAGACACCCAGAGTTCGTAGCTCACCTTGCCGACCTTGGTCTGCGGATCGACGGTGCGGCCTGTCTCGGCGATTGCAAGGCCCAGGTACGGCGAATCGGTGCCGGCCGCGACGATCTTCCACGTCGGTCGGCCGGCGTAGCTCACCGAGACCTGCTTCTTGACCTCCTGGCCTTGAAACACCGAGCCGAACTGCACTTCCCCGGGCTCGAAGACCACGTCGGAACGAATGTAAGAACTGACCCGGAGCGTGAAGACCGCGGGAGTCGGTTGGTCGAAGTGGACCTGGATCTTGGCGTCCTTCTGGCCGAGAAAGCGTCGCGTGTCGAGCGTGGCGACGATCTCGCCGGTCTCGTAGGTCTTCAGAAGTTGTTTGGTGACGGTCGGCTTCGTGCAGCCGCAGGTCGATTCGACCTTGGCGATGTGGACGTCTTCGTTGTAGGGATTCTCCATCTGGAAGCGGAATTCGGCCACGGCCCCGCGCGCGATCGTGCCGAAGTCGTGCGACGTGGTCTTGAAGAGCAGTTTCGGCCAATCCTGTCCGTCAGCCAACGCCGTTGCGCAAACCGCCACCAGCCACGCCAGTGCTGCTCGGAATAAGAATCGCGAAGGTTTCAAGGCCACGCATCCTCCCTGATTGGCCGCCGTCACTTCACGCCGGCAACCCGACACGCAAACTTGAGCCCGTCCACGGCGGTCCTGCCGTAGTAGTCGCACCCGGCGTTCTGGGCCAACAGTTCGCTGGCCGCCGCCCCGCCGACCATGATCGAAAGCGAATCGCGCAGCCCCGCGTCACGAATGGCCTGCACGGTGCCGGACACCGACTTGAAGCAGGTGGTCAACAACAGGCTCATGCCCACCACCGAAGGCTGATGCTGTCGAATCGCCTCGACGAACTTCTCCGGCGTCACGTCGACGCCCAGATCCAGCACGTCGAACCCCGCTCCGCGGAGCATCATCACCACAATGTCTTTGCCGATGTCGTGGACGTCGTGGAGCACGGTGCCCATGACGGCCTTGGCCCGCGTTTCGCCGGCCTGCTGCGGCGTCAGGTGCGGGGACAGTTCGGCCATCACGTTCTTCATGATCATCCCGCCGAACATCAGGTCGGGCAGGAAAGCCTCTTCGCGGCCGAAGCGGTTCCCCAACTCGATCATTCCCCGGTTGCAGTCGCCGAGAACGTCGTTGGCCGAGACCCCGGCCGCGAGCTTTTCGCGGACGAGCGTCATCACCTCGTCCTCTTGGCAGTTGGCAATCGCCTCGGCCAGTTTGGTGTCCTGCGTCATGGCTGCGGTTTCCTGTTGAGAACAAAGTCCTCCGGAGCCTCGAAGGCTTCGGAGGTCCGAGACAAGGTCTTCTTGCTAGAACGAGAGGAGAACCTGCCAGATGTAGGTATACCCCAGCGCATCGATTTCCTCCCACTGACGCTTCACGAGTTCCTGATCGCCCGTGATCTGGGGCAATTCCTTCTTCTTCTCTTCCCAAGGAACGCACGACCCCGGTGGGCGTTTTTCTTGCTTTTCTGGTTCAGTCATGGCATTGCTCCGGCTAAGAGGGATTAGGGATTGGGGATTAGAGATTGGGGATTAGGGGGCCGATCGGCAGGTGCCACGTTCCAGGAAACCAGTCACCCCTCGTCCACGGATCGCAAATTCCCAACTCAAGGCCCAATCCCTAGTCCCTGACCCTTCAATACACCCCATACTCCCGCGTCGCCTCCGTCATCGCCCGCAGGTTCTCGGCTTTCGTGTCGTCTTGCATGATGGCGCTGGCGTCCATGATGTACCCGCCGTCGCGGGCCACGCCGTCAAGGACTTTCTTGCAGAAGGCGCGGACTTCGTCGGGCTTGCCGAAGGCCAGCAGGTCGTTGGGAATGCCGCCGCTGATGCAGAACTTGTGTCCGATGGCCCGGTGAACCTCGAAGATGTCGCCCCGGTCGACGTGATAGACGATGCTTTGCTCGGGCAGTTGGGCGATGTACTTCAGGTGCGCGTTCCACTCGCCTTCGGCGTAGAAGAGCACTTGGTTGCCGTGCGACCAGATCGTCTCCACGATCGCCTTCAGGCTCGGCCAGTAGAACTTCTCGAACTGCGGCGGAGACACGAACGGCGCGCAGCCGCGGTGCATCCACAGCCCGATGGGCACGTTTTTCGACGGATCGGCCCCCGAGAGGGCCACGTGCGTCAAGTGCGGCGCCAGGGCCTCGCACGCGGCCAGCACCTTCTTGGGCTGGCGGAACATGTCCATGCACAACCCTTTGTAGCCACGGAGTTTGTCGGCGAGGATGTCGAACGGGGCCTTGAGGATCCCGGAAATCGCCGAAACCGTGCCCGATTCGGTGCGCAACAGCTCCGCCTGGCGTCCGAAGCCCATGAAGTAGCCCAGCATGGCCATGCCGCCCTTGAGGAACGACATGTTGTTGCGGAACGTGTTCGGCTGACCCGGCGCCGCCACGTCGGCCGAGACCCGCGGCAGCCAGACATTGAACAAGTAGCCGGTCGGATCCTCGATGAGCGCGTCGTACTCGTCGGCCCGCATCCACGCCTCATCTTCAGCCGGCTCCAGATACTGGAAGGCGGCGTCGGGCGGGACCTCGATCCCCGGGACCGCGTAGTACTTCAGCCCGATCGCCTTCACCAGGGCCATCCAGCCGTAGACCATGTTGCCGACCACGGCGTCCCAGTCGAAGTCGGCCGCGCAGCGCCGTGCCGCGGCGAACGCCTTTTCGTAGTCGTAGCTCACTTCCTGGCTCGTGTAACCAGCGTACTTGGCGGTGAACTCGGCCACGAAGGGACGGACGGGGACCATGTCGGGCTTCTCGTTCCGCATGGCCGTCACGTAGCGCTTCAGTCGCTCTGCGTACCGTTTCTCCATGGCCGAAGGTGTCGTCTCTTGAGGCATGGCGATTGTGTCCCGATCGGTAGGAAGCCCAGATGCTCGGCGCAGCCGTCCGCGCCCGACAACACAAAACCACGAGGCACCGTCTCGGCCAACTAGGCCGCAACCCAGTCCTTGAAACCGGCCTAGTATTCCAAAGTTCCCCGCCGATGTCAATGACAGCCTGGAGGAGTGGAGAAAAAGCGCAGTCTGGGGGAATGGCGGAAACTGGAAGGCGGGGCGGGTTTGTTCGATCCCTATTCCGTAGAGCTGGGCGCGTTTGAGTAGAAACTGGGCAGAGAAGGCCAGTACAATCGAATTCGGTCGTCCGCAAATCGTGGCGCCCGAGTTCGGCGTGTTGCGGTGCCGGTTGTGAAGACCCTAACAGGGGAGGCAGAGATGACGCGTTTTGCCCTGCTTGCGGTGGCTGTGATAGGGATCGCCGCGAACTCACACCGGGCCTTGGGCAAGGCGCCCGCCTCGGAACTTGCCCACCGCTGGATTTACGTGCAGACCAATCTGCTGGTCGACGAGAATGTCGACCGGAACCTCAAGATCTTCGAGCGCGCGGCCAAGGTCGGATACAACGGGGTGCTGCTCGCCGACAGCAAGTTCATGCGGTGGGGCATGCTGCCCGAACGCTATCTCCAGAACGTGCAGCGGACGCGCGAGGCGTGCCGAAGGCTGAAACTCGATCTGATCGCGTGCGTCTGCCCGATCGGCTACAGCAATGATCTGTTGAGCCGCGATCCGAATCTGGCCGAGGGCCTGCCGGTAATCAGAGCCCCCTTCGTGGTCCAGGACGGCAAACTCGTGCCGGCCGATCGTTCGGCCAAGCTCGTCAACGGCAGTTTCGAGGAGCACAAGCGGAACATGCCCACCGGCTGGGGTTTCGTGGATCGGCCGGGCGACGTGAGCTTCATCGACACCGAGACGGTCTTCGAGGGCAAGTGTTCGCTGCGCATGGAGGACATCGGTGCGCGCAACGCGCAGTACGGCAACGGCCGCGCGTCCCAGACGATCGCCGTCGAGCCATTCCGCTACTACCACGTCTCCGTGGCAGTGAAGACGCAGGATTTCGAGACGCCCGGCAACGTGCGAATCGCCGTGCTCACGCCCGACGGCGCGGACCTGAACCACTGCCAGCCGGCGATCCAGCGGACCCAGGACTGGAAACGGATTGACATCACGTTCAACAGCCTGGAAGCCAGGAAGGTAAATCTCTATTTCGGCGTGTGGGGCGGCAAGCGAGGGAAGATCTGGTGGGACGGCGCTCGCGTGGAGCCGGCCGGGCTGGTCAACGTCGTTCGCCGCGAAGGGGCCCCGCTCAAGGCCACGAGCGAGGACGGCGCCACAGAGTACGCGGAAGGACAGGATCTGGCCAAGGTTGAAGACCCCAAGATGGGCAGCGTGCCCTGGCCCGGCGAGTACGCCGCGTGGCACGAGCCCCCGGTCATCAAAGTCCCCGAGGGAAGCCGCATCCGCGATGGCCAGACGGTGCTCTTGAGTTACTACCATACCGCGATCATCTACTCGGGCCAGGTGATGTGTTGCATGGCCGAGCCGAAGGTCTACCAGCTTCTCAAGTGGCAGATCGCCCAGGTGCACAAGAACCTCCAGCCCGACGGCTACATGCTCAGCCACGATGAGATCCGCGTACAGGGCTGGGACGCCAGCTGCCGCCGCACCGGCAAGACGCCCGGCGAGGTCCTGGCGACCAACGTGGCCCAGTGCATCCGCATGGTCCGCGGCGAAGACCCGGGAAGACCGGTCTACGTTTGGTCGGACATGTTCGATCCGTACCACAACGCCGCCAAGACGGGCAAGTACTATCTGGTCCGCGGCGACGGACCCTGGTACGGCTCGTGGGAAGGGCTCGACAAGGACGTGGTGATCCTGAATTGGAATTCGGCCCCCGCGAAGAGGGCCCAATCGCTGGCCCATTTCGCCCAGCGGGGGCACAAGCAGATGCTGGCCGGGTACTACGACGGCCCGGTGTCGGCCATCGCGCCGTGGCTCGACGACGCCCGTCGCGCCGGCGGACTCGTGGGGGCCATGTACACGACCTGGCAGAGCCGCTACGATGACCTCGAAGCGTTTGCTGCGGAGTTGAACCAAGGGCGATAGGAAGCATCGAGTGCTTGCTGTCGCTGCCACGCAGAGGTCCCTAAGGACGCAAAACGGAGTCCCAGCCATGCGCACGCGATTGTTTCCCAAGGCCGCCCGCGAGGTTTCCGAGGTCGGACTGGGCACCTGGCAGCTTGGGGGCACCGAGTGGGGCAACGTCTCCGACGATCAGGCCCTGGCGACGCTCCGCGCCGCTGCCGACGCGGGGATCACGTTTCTTGATACGGCGGACATCTACGGCCAGGGACGAAGCGAGACCTTAATCGGCCGCTTCCTGGGCCAGCGGCCCGACCGCGATCGGTTCTTCGTCGCCACCAAGCTCGGACGCTCGCCGCAGCCCGGCTGGCCGGAGAATTTCACGCGCCGGGCGATCTTCGAGCACACCGAGAACTCGCTCCGCCGGCTCGGCGTCGAGTCGCTCGACCTGACCCAGACGCACTGCATCCCCACCGAGCACCTCCAGCGCGGCGAGGTGTTCGAGCATCTGCGCGAACTCAAGCGGCAAGGCAAGATCAAGTCCTTCGGCGCGAGCGTCGAGTCGATGGACGAGGCCCTGTGGTGTCTCGGCCAGGAGGGGCTCGCCTCGCTGCAAGTCATCTTCAACATCTTCCGCCAGAAGCCGGCCGACGTGCTCTTGGCCAAGGCCAAGGAACTCGGCGTGGCGATCATCGTTCGCCTGCCGCTGGCCAGCGGGCTGTTGTCGGGCAAGCTCAACGCCGATACGGCATTCGCCCCGAACGACCACCGGAGCTTCAACCGCGACGGGCAGCAGTTCAACGTTGGGGAGACCTTCGCCGGATTGCCGTACGCGCGGGGAGTCGAGTTGGCCGACATGCTCAAGCCGCTCGTGCCCGGCCGCGGCACGATGGCCCAGTTCGCGCTGCGTTGGTGTCTGGATTTCGATGCCGTGACCACGGTCATTCCCGGAGCGAAGCGTCCGGAGCAAGCGCGGATGAACGCCGAGGCGTCCGGACTGGATTGCCTGTCAAAGGACTTGCACTGTCAACTCCGCCGCTTCTACGACGAGAAGGTCGTCCCGTACATCCGCGGCAAGTATTAGGCATTCCCCCCAGGACGATTGGCGCACGGGGCTTTGGCATGGCAGACCTGTCGGAAAACGGGACAAGGGCTGCCGCCCCGCTGACGTCGTTTCGTCCGTGAACCCCGCGGCTCCTGGGTCCCGGTCGGACACCCGGTGTGGGAATTCAAAGGTCCCCTTTGGGGAATGATTTCTGGAATCGCTGGCGGGCGGCTGTTGAGGTATAATGTGGATGTGAGGAGGCTTCGCCATGGAATCGCTCAAAGGCCATTTCCTCGTTGCGTCGCCGCACCTGTTGGATCCGAATTTCGTGCGGACCGTCGTGCTCTTGATGCACCACAACGAAGAGGGAGCGTTTGGCGTCGTGCTCAATCGGCCGACGGAGAGCACCCTCAAGGAGTTGTGGAGCAAGGTCGGCGAGACCTCGTGCGACTCGGACGAGCAGGTGCATCTGGGAGGGCCCGTCACCGGGCCGCTGATGGCCGTGCATACGGATGAAAGCCTTGCCGAAATGGAGATCGTCCCCGGGGTGTACTTTGCCGCTCAACGCGACCATCTGGAAGAGCTCGTCAAACAGCACGAGCATCCCTTCCGCTTCTTCGTGGGCCATTCCGGCTGGGGCGGCGGACAACTGGAGGACGAACTCAAGCAGGGCGCCTGGCTCACCACGCCGGCTACGCCCGATTTCATCTTCTACGGCAGCGACGATCTGTGGCGCAAAGTCACCCAGCACATCGGCCGGACGATCCTCACGAGCGCCCTCCGCCTGAAGGGCCTGCCGCAAGACCCGTCGGCGAACTAGCCACTCGCCGCGCGGGGGCGACTGACTGCCCATTCCGTGGAGCAAGGATGGATTTCGCGCACGAGTATTTCATGCAGATGGCCCTCCAGGAAGCCCAGGCGCGCGACCGGACCGAGCGCCTACAGCGCCTCTTG
>CAZFKF010000113.1:0-9590 GCA_964518805.1 uncultured Planctomycetaceae bacterium
GATAGAGTCTTACGACGGCATACGCCAGCCAGGCCGTTGCGATCATGAGCAGCGCGAGTGCAGCCTGGGGAGACGGCAGTCGCTGCGGCGGCCAACGGATTGCCCCAGGGTTATCCACGTCGCCTGCATCCGAGGATCGAGCAGGCCCGGCAGCGCGTGGCCGCCCTCCACCGGCTTCAAGCCGTGCTCGATGCCGACGACGATGAAAGGGCAATTGCGGCGGCCGGTCGCAATGCCCTGTCCGCCGGATGCGAGAAGCTCATTCCGGCCCCCTGGGCGCGGCGCGTCGCCTTGGCCGAAAAACGGTTGCCACGACTCGGCGCGATTCGCCAAATCCCCACGACGCTCGCGCCCGATCAACTCGACCGACGGATCTTGAGCGCGTGGGACCAAGCCCTGCTGGATGGCTGCCGCGACGCCGAACCGTGGCGCGGAGCCCATCAGCGGGCCGTCGAACGGCAAGACCTTCGGCGTCAACTGGGCCGGGCCATTCGCGTCCGTCAGGAGGCGGATATTGTTCGGTTGGCCGACCACCCGCTGTTTGCCGAATACGCGTTTCCGAACGATTGGCAGGCAGCCATTCAGGCGGCTCGCGAGCAGGTGGCCCGGACGGGGGCCCTGGTTGCCGCGTTGGATCACGGCGACAAGGCGGCTTTCTGGCGGCACTTCGACGCGCGGATGATTCGTCGGCACAGCAGCTTGTTTTCCGGATACCAAGAATTGCTGCGGCGCTGGACAAGAAGCGAGGTACTCGTGCCCGAGCGATTGGGACTCGCTCCTGCCTTGGGCCGCGGGAGCTTGGTATGTGCCGACCACGCGGAGGGGGTCTACGGCGTTCGCTGGACTTGGCCCTCTCAACGCTTCAGCCAGCGGTGCATTCTGGCGATTTGTGCCCAGGCGCCAGGGCCAGAGGATGAACCGGACGACGTTTCAGTGTATTATCGCTTACCGATCGACTGTGCAAGCTGGGAAGCGGGTGGCGGAAGCCGCTTGGTCCGCGTCCCGGCAGAATGGCGATCGGGCTGCGTGGTGGTTTGGGCCATGGTCGACTTGGGATTCCAAACATTTTCGAGCCACCCATTGGTGCTAGGCCACCTGAGCAAGGCATCAATGGCAAGCAAATAGGATGGTGACGGCTTTCCTTGCCTGGGGCGCGGGAACAAAATAGAGGAAACTCATCGTAACAAGATCCTCCAGATGCTCGTTTGGCATTTGTATTTGTCATAAGTCCTTTTGCGAATCCGAGTAACGAGCCGCTCGTACGGGAGACCGCGGATGAACACCGTCCAACAGATGTTTTGCACGCATTGTACTCACGGCAGTTCGGCCCTCGAGCAGCGCGACGGCGAACTGGCGGAGCGGACGTTCGGGTACAGCGTCCGGGCTGGTTCTCTGGAGGGGGATATCCTACGTAAGTGCTACCAACAGGTCGAGCCTCTGGTTTACTACCATCTTCCGCGCGACACTCCCGACGAGCAGAAGCTCCAGCTTACCGCGACCGCGGCTCCTCGGCGTTTCTTCTTTGCGCGTTCGGCCGATGGCTTGCAGGTGTGCGGACACGTCTGTTACCGCGCGATGGACAGTGAGGGCCGGCCCGGCTCCTACTTCGCCCATCTCCTGCTGAACGAAGACGCGACGACCGCCTGGGATGTGACCGAAATCCTCCGGCTTTGGGGCGCCCCCGGCTGGGTCACGCAGGACGGCTCCGAGATCGGCTTCAAACTTGAGCCCTTGGGAAGCTCGACCGACCTGCTGCAAGGCGGTCCGTCCGCGATCGACGACGCGGTACTGGCGAGTTTCCTCCGCGAGGCTGCGGACTCCGCCGGCTTTTCGGACCCGGCGGGGGTGATACCCGAACGCTGGCGGGCCATGGAGCCGCAGACGCGCCGCCAGTGGTTCTTGGGCATTTTCGCCACCGTGGTCCAGAGCGTGACTTCGGACCGCCAACCGTTGGTCTTGGTGGCCGAGCCGAGTATTGCCGCGTTGGTGTTCTACGGGGTGCTGCGTCTGTTGCCGCCGGGGCCGCTGCGTGACGGCCTCGGCTTCTCGACGTACGAACCCGACCCCGATCGGTGCGGGGCCCTGCTTTCGGCAACTTGGTTCTTCGATCCGGAAGCCGCGAGCCGCCCGGAAACCTGTTCCTGGCAGCGAACAACGATCAACACGCTCGCCTCGCCCGAGGGACAGAAGATCGCTCCCATCACGAACTACGCGCGATCCGTCGTCCAGCGGCTGTTGGAGAAAGGCGGCGACGAGACAAGCAGCGATCTGAAGGTCATGGCCACGGTGCCGATCTCCGCCGCCAAGGAGTTGGACACACTGATCGAGATCGATGGGGCTGCCGACGAGCTTTTCCAGCGCGGCACGTTTTCGCCGGCCGGATGGCGCAACTGGCAGCCAGGGATCGAGTATTTCCGGCACAAGGTGCTTCAGCGCCTCAGCGCATCCTCGGATGTGGAGGCGGCTTTGAAGGCCGTGGTCGGAGGCCAAGCTCATCTGGCGTTGATCGATCTCCTCACGGGCAAGTCGCCGCCACATGGCGGGCGACAGGCGGTCGTGCATCTGCTCAAGGAATTGCCCCCGGAGAAGGTCCTGAGTCTCCTCAAGCTGCCAAGCGTCAACGACGACGACAAACTGACCGTGCTTCTTCGGCACATTCACGCTCACGGCACACTGCCGCCGGGCTGCGAATTCCTCTGGGACGAGTGGGCCGAGGCAGCCGAGCAGCCGCGCCGGGCGGGTGTGGTGCTTATGGCCCGCATTCTGTCCAAACTCCCGGCCAAGTCCATGGAGCGGTTCTACGCGCACGTGCCGCTGCGTTGTGCGGACGGCTTCCTGATGAACTGTCTGAAGCTTGTTCAGCAGAAGAAGATGAAGCTGCCCACGCTAACGGCCATGATGCGTGCGGCGGACAGCGAGTCGGTGTTCAAGCTGATCCGCGCCGGCGGCGCGCAGTTTCTGGCCAACTACCCCAAGAACGAGCCGGCGCTGGGGGAAAAACTCGTCGACGTGCTGCGCACGCTGGCCAAGCACCCCGACGATTTCAAGGAGCGGTTGGACGTGCTCCTCGCCGGCCAGCATCTCCTGGGCGAAGACGTGTACCACGCCGCGACCGCCTTGTGGGACAAGGTCTACAAGTCGATTCTTGAGGTGGGGCGTCTGCAACGCCCCGACGCCGGCCTCAGCACCGAGAAGCGTCACGCCCTGTTGGTCGCCGCCTGCCGTGAGATGGCCATGGACGCCGACCGTGCCATGACCATCGAGACCATGGACGCCGAGTATCCCTGGAACGAGAAACGCGACTTCCTCGTCAAGATCGGGCAGCGAGTGCTGGGAGGGACCCCGTTGTTCCTCCCCGGCAACTGGGAGTCCGAGATGCTCTTGCAGCGGGTCGACGGCCAGTTCCAGTTTCATCGCTTTTCCACCGACCCGCTGAAGAAGGAAGCCGCCGAGAAAAAGAAGAAGGAAGTCGAGAAGAAGGAGAAGATTGAAGCCAAGAAGGCCGCCGCCGCGGAGAGCAAACCGCTGGTCCAGACCTCCAAGGGGCTTCTTGTGGCGACGATCATCATGATCGTCATCATCTCGGCCGCCGCCATTGTCGGCGTGTACTACTTCCTCACTTCGACCGGCTCGGGCACGCCGAAGAAGAGAGGGCCGCGCGACCGCGCGCGGCCGAAGCCGTCCGTGCAGCTTGATCGGCGCGAGGGCGGGACCGGCGCTGCGGCAGCGGCCTTGCTGGCCCGTTCGGCGAGAGGGGCCGAGGAGGAGGCGATGACGGCTTCCGCCGTCGCGGCCGCCCGGCCGCTCACGGCTGCTGTGGCCACCAGGGTTTCCGAGCTTGCCCGCGTTTGGACCACGCAATCCGGCTGAGTGCCAACCATGAAAGCCCTGTGGATCCTAGCGCTGGCTGCCGCGCCGCTTGCGGCGCTCACGGTGTGGGGCGTGTTGGATCTCGAGTCCTCGAGCGGGGAGGCGGCGGCCGTCGCCGAAGCGGTCGACACCCAAGCGGCTGCCGCCGTGGTCGAGCGGATCGGCCCGTTGATAAAGACGCACCAGACCGTGGCCACCGAGTTACTGAACGACGACCCGCTCCCCCCCCCTCGCCTCGCCGGCCTCGACGTCTTGAACCCCCAAAGCCCGTTAGGTCGCTTGCAGCAGACGTGGCCGGCCTGGGCTGCGGCCCGGGCCGTGACCGACGGATTGCTGGCCCTTCCGGCGTCCGACGGACAGGGCAATCTTGAGCAACTGCGGGCGGCGAAGGATCGCTGGGAAGCCTTGCGCGGGCAACTGCAGACGGCAAAGCTTCCGGCAAGCGCGGACGTGGCAGCCGTGATCGATCAACGATTGGACGCTCTCCAGCAGGAGATTGCCGGCCGGGAAGCACAGGCCCGATCGCTGGCCGCGGCGGAAGCCGTGCGCACCGCGTTCGCGGAAGGGAGGTACGAGGAGTGCCTCGCGCTCAGCCAGGAGTGGCTGACCAAGCAAGCGGCCTCGGCCCCGCCACCGCTTGCCGAAGCCGTCAGGTCCCTGCAATTCCGCACGGAATTCCAACTCGATCGCCTCCGCGCTCAGGCCCGCCTGAAGACGGCTTCGCCAGCCGAGCAGGAATCGCTCATCGCGGCGTTTGTCGAACGTTTCGCTCAGCCGGGGCCGCTGGCCGAATCCGAACGGGCGGTGATCGAGCGCTGCCGGAAGCACTTGGATGCGTTGAGGGCCGCGGCGCGGCAACGGGAAGAGGCACGGGAGGCCGAGGCCGCGATCCAAGCCGCCCTCGCCAACCTCCCCGCGCGCTTCGACCAGCGGGTTGCCCGTGCCGCTCGGGTCGTCGAGAAGTACCCGACCGATCCGGTCCAGTCCGCCATGCGCAGCCGCGTTATGGTCTGGCTAGAAGAGTCGCTTCCGGAGAAGCACTTCGGACTTTCGCCGGAATTGCGCGAGGCGGAGACCAAGGAAGGTCGCATCGTGCGCGGGTACTTCCGCGAGGTCCGCGGTGAGGGGGGCGCTGTCGGCTTCAAGCGCTACGACACGCTCGAACAGCGAGAGAATCCCCCCGTTGACGTGGGCACCTGGCGCGGCGAAGATTTGCTTGCCCCGCCCGCGGTCCCGGTGGCCCAACGGCTGGCAGAGCAGTATGAAGACGCGCGAAGCGTCTTGCTCGGCCAGCCCCATCGACGGGAACTCTGGGAGGAGTTTGCCGCGGGTTGCTCGCGTCTCCAGGCCCAGCGGAACGCGTACCGGGCCAAGCCGGGTGCGGCCCAGGAACTCCCGGACTTCCGCGCAGAAGGCGAATTTGCGACTCAAGTCCTGTCGGGTTCCGCATTCAAGGATTTGCAGAAAGTCTTGGGGAAGGGGCGATGACGTGAGCGTCGGGGGCATTCCCAAACACGGATTGTGACGGCGACCATCCCGATTGGCCACGCTACGAACCGAAGTCGCCGCAAAGGAAACGTCCATGCCACGCGCGCCGTATTCGCAGGAAATCAGCCGCCAGCACAAGGCGTGCTTCTTGTTCTTGTTGGACCAGTCGTTCTCCATGGAAGAGCCGTTGGGCGGGTCCGATTACCGCAAGTGCGACGAATTGGTGACCGCCATCAACGGCTGGCTGCAGAACATGGCGATCCGCGCCAGCGGCGACGAGGGGATCAAGGACTGGATGGACGTCGGTGTGTTCGGCTATCGCACCGATGAAGCCAGCAATATGATCATCGAGCCGGCCATGCTCGGCGAGTTGGCCGGCAAGCGGCTGGTATCGATCTCGGAGATCGGCGCCAAGCCGGCCCGCATCGATACGCGAAATCAGTGGATTCCTTCGGAAGAAACCGGCGAGATGATCAGCGTGCCCTGCGAGATCCCCGTCTGGGTTGACCCGATCGCCCAGGGCGGGACTCCGATGTGCAACATGTTGTACCTCGCGCACGGATTGCTCTCCGATTGGATCGGGACGCACCCGAACAGCTTCCCGCCGATCGTGGTCCACATCACCGACGGCGAGTCGCAGGACGGCGACCCCATTCCCTATGCCGAGGCGGTTCGCAAGTTATCGACCGCCGATGGCAACGTGCTGTTGTTCAACTGCCATTTGTCGAGCACGGCGGCCGATCCGTTCATGTTTCCCTCTAAGCCGGACGGACTGCCCGACCGGCTGGCTCGCATGCTCTTCGAGATGTCCAGCGTGTTGCCCGACCGCTTCCACCGCTATGCGACCGAGGAGGGCTTCGAGCTTCAGGCCGGGGCACGCGGCATGGCTTTCAATGCCAACATGGTGTGCTTGATTCAGTTCCTCAACATGGGAACGCAGGCAGCGGCAATCCTGCGATGAGTTGCATCGTTTTCCTGATCGACGAGTCGACGGCGCTAGCCGCCCGGGTGGCTGAAGGCACCAAGTCGAAGGCCGACTGCTTCGCCACCGCGCTGAACGCGTTGTTGGGTCAACTGGCCACGGGGCCGCCGGTCGACGTGGCTTTGGTCGGCTACCGGCGTGCCGACGACGGCACGCAGGAGGTAGGCTGCCGTTGGGGCGGACCGCTGGAGGGCAGACAGATGATCTGCACGTCGCAACTCGCAGCCAGCCCCCAGACCGTGGAGGATCGGGTGAGAAAGATTCCCGGACCCGGCGGTTACGGCGTGGCCCGTGAAGAGATCGTCTGCTTTCCCATCTGGTATATCCCCCTTCTCAAGGCCCCCGGCTCCCGCAAGGTCGCCCTGGAATTCTGCCGCGATCTGCTGCTGCGGAGAGGACAGACTGACGAAGGGGAACCGTTTTCTACAGATGGCGCTACGGTCCCGCCGCTCGTGGTCCACCTTGTGGCCGAGTTGTCGGGCGAGGACGGGTTTCCGGCGGCGGAGGAGTTGTCAGGGTCGGCGAACTGGGGAACACCGGCGCCGCTCGTGTTCCACGCTCACTTGGCCTCTTCCAGCCGCGTGCCATCGACGCTCTACCCGTCGACCGATGCTCATCTCTCGCCCGAATTGCTGCGCCGCGCGTTTCAAGGCTCGAATGTTCTGCCCGAGCCGCTGGCTGCGGGCCTGCGTGCGGCAGGGGCGGCGTTTCGCCGTGATGCCCGCGGACTGATCTACAACGCTCGCATGGTCGATCTCATCCGATTCCTCAGCGTTGCGAAGGCATACGCCGGATGGGCCCACGCGGAGGCGAAACGCAGGATGGATCTTCGGGCCGTCCCGCGGATCGAGACGCACGAGCCGCAGGACGGGTCGGAGAGCCATCCTACGACGCTGGTGGTGTTTGTGCTTGATCGGGCGAGTGCGACACCCGAGGCATCGTCCGTGGACGCGACGAGCGCCTGGCGGCGTCTGAAGGATCGCGCCAACGACCTGGTCGGGCAAGTGGCCCGGCAGGCCGACGGTCCGCTGGAGATTGCGGTGGTCGCCTACGGCGCCGATCCAGGCAGCGGAGTTGCAATCACCGAAGGCATTCCGGCAGCGGCCGAAGGACGCATCTGGTACGACGCAGCGGCTATCTTCAGCGGCGCGATCCGGATGGAGGAGTTCAGCGAGCAGGTCTCCAATGGAATCGGCGGCTTGCTGACCATCACACGGAAGCGCCCGGCATTGTTCGACGTCCGGCCCACGGCGCCAGCCTCTCCGGTTCCGGCATTCGCCCGGGTGGCGGAACTGCTCGACCGGTGGTCCGAGGCGCACCCCGGCGCCGGGGCGCGGCCGGTCGTCGTGCACTGTACGCGCGGCCAGTACTCCCCGGAGGAGATTCGGGACGCCGCGGCCAAGTTCGAGGATGTGAAGGAGCCGTTGGCCCCGGTGACGCTTTATCATGTGGTGGTCACGGAGTCGTCGCACCGCGCGATGGCTTATCCTGCGGCCCCGGAATGCATGGAGGACGAGGCGCTGCGGACTCTCTGGGAGTTGACGAGCCCCCTCTTGCGCAGTTCGACGCTGGCAGGAAGGCGTCCGGGCGTGTCGGCCCAGTCGCGCGGCATGGTGGTCAACGCGGCCTTCGACGCCTTGGCGGATTCGCTGTGCGGTGAGCGGTGATGGAAGACTTTGCGGAGCAACGACGTTTGCAGTTCCATGCGCGGGTGTTCTCGCTCGCCAAGGACGCGGACTATCCCGAGGAAGACCAGGACGCCCTGCGCATCGACGACCGCCGGGGCGTGGCGGCCATTGCCGACGGAGTGAGCTCCTCGCTTTTCGCCCGGATGTGGGCCAGGCTCCTCGTCGAGGCGGCCGCAGAGGGTATGCCCGATCCGGAGGATCGCGAGTCGCTGGCCGGTTGGCTGGGGGGGCTTCGCGCGGCCTGGAGCCAGCAGATCGACGTGTCGCGCCTGGCCTGGTTTCAGAAGCCGAAACTCCGCGAGGGGGCCTTTTCGACGCTTTTGTGCGTGCGCCTGGTGCCGCCCGGCGTGGCGCCGGCTGAGGGCGGATCGGCGTGGCGTTTACAGGGCGTGGCGATCGGCGATAGTTGTCTCTTCCTCGTGCGCGGCGGCGCGTTGTTGCGGAAGTTCCCCCTCCAGACTTCGGCCGAACTCGAAAGCGATCCGGTGGTGTTGGGGAGCGTGGACCTGAATCGCGATGACGTGCTCCGGTTCCATCGCTTTGACGAACCGTGCCAGAGCGGCGACCTCGTGGTCCTTTGCACCGACGCAATCGCAGGCTGGGCGCTGCGACTCGAGGAGGCAGGCACCCCACCGGCTTGGGAAACCTATTGGGATTTGGATGCGACCGTCTGGCGGGAACAGATCCTCGCGATGCGGGCCGAACGGGACATCCGCTGCGACGATACGACGCTCGCCCTGTTGCGGATTGTGGATCAGAAGCCGGTTGCCGTCGATGGCGATCCGGCCGAAGGGGTAACCGTGGAGACCGCACGCGATTCGTCGGCGGCCGACGTCGAGCCCCACGAACCGCCGGTGCCCGATGTGGCGACGGTGCCCCCACCGGTTTCCCCAGAAGGCGATTGGGTGCGCAAGGTCCTGACTTTGTCAGGTCGGGCGACGGAGGGGCTTGCGCAGGGAGTCGCCCGCGGGGTGGAACGGCTCAAGAAGGCCGGGCAGGCCGCCCAATCGAAAGTGAAGGACTATCTCGACCAATTGCGGGAGGACGACCGCTGATGCGATGCGCTTGTGGGAGAGAAAATGCCGATTCGTCCGCCCGCTGCGCGCAGTGCGGCCGGCCCTTATCGCGACCCAAGCCCTGGCAGCGATGGACCATGGATGCGGCGGTCGGCGCCGCGCTGATTGCGGCCCTGGTTCTTGTCTGGCGGCTCGACGCGGGAACGGCGTCACCCGAAGCGTTGGCAATTCCTGGCGAGGGCTCGGAGCGTCCCGACAACGACGGTGCCGTGCCGGCCGCGCGCCGGCAACTTCGCTTGGCCGTCACCCCGCCCGAGTACGACGACATGGGCAAGCTCTTGTCCGCACTGGGCAGCGGGTACAAATTCGACGAGATCGCCATGGACGCCCTGCTGGAGCCCGAAAGGCTAAGCCAATACGACGTGGTGTTCGCCACCTGCGGAGGCGTGCCTGATTCCTGGCTCGGCCGGCGGATCGGCAACGCCGAGCGGGACGCCAAGGGATCGTTCCACGCCCGCCGGCCCATCGCCAGTCAACTCTATCGCG
>CAZFKF010000114.1:0-9578 GCA_964518805.1 uncultured Planctomycetaceae bacterium
GACGAATTGCGGCGATTGATCCAGCGCGTGCTCGCCGAAGACGTCTTCCGCCGCCGGGTCCGCGAACTCCAGACGGTCATGGTCGCCGCCGGCGGCGCGGCCCGAGCCGCCGAGATCGCCGAAGAAGCCTTCTCGACCCGGCGTCCGGTCCGACAGAAGCGGTGAACGATCGTCCGCGCACGAAAGTTGCTGGTACCGGAAGGGGATGCTATACTACGCCATAGGGCCGCGATGTTACGCGCGGCCTCTTCGATCGGGTACCATGCCGCTATGCTCACGGATAACATTCTCGACCTGATTGGCAACACGCCTCTGATACGGCTCAAGTCCGAGCGCGTCTTTGCCAAGGCGGAGTTTCTCAATCCGGGCGGGAGCATCAAGGATCGCGTCGCCCTGGCCATGCTGGAAGGGGCGCAGCGCGATGGGCGCCTGCGGCCCGACTCGATCATCGTCGAGCCCACCAGCGGCAACACGGGCATCGGCGTCGCCCTGATCGGGCGGCTCAAGGGCTATGAAGTGCGTATCGTAATGCCGCAAGGCATGAGCGAGGAACGCAAGAAAATCATCCGCGCGCTGGGGGCCCAGCTCGTGCTCACGCCCGACGAGGAGAGCATCGGCGGCGCCGTCCAACGCGTCCGCCAAATGGCGGACGAGGATCCGCGGGTCTTCGTGCCGCAGCAGTTCGAGAACCCCGACAATCCCCGCTGCCATTATGACGGCACGGCCCGCGAGCTCTGGAGGCAGATGGGGGGCGACATCGCCTGCTTTGTGGCCGGCGTGGGCAGCGGGGGCACGCTCCAGGGCGTGGGCAAGTTTCTCCGAGAGCACAAGCCGGGCGTGCGCATCGTGGCCGTGGAGCCGAAGAACGTCTCGGCCCTCCTGGGCCACGAACCGGGGTTGCACCAGATCCAGGGCATCGGCGACGGCTTCATCCCCGCAGTGCTCGACGTGTCGCTCGTCGACGAGGTGATCGAAGTCTCGGACGAAGACGCCATCGAGACCACCCGCCAACTCGGCCGTGACTTCGGCCTGCTGGTCGGCATTTCCTCAGGAGCGAACGTCTGGGCCGCACGCGAGATGGCCAATCGCCTCTCGGGCAACATCGCAACCGTGCTGCCCGACCGGGCGGAGCGGTATTTCAGCACGGCGCTGCTGTAGACCGAGCTGCGAGATTCGCCGAGTTCGTTCGTAGCGTGGGCTTCACCCTGTTCGTAGTGCGGGCTTCAGCCCGTGGATGCCGGCCAAGAGGCCGTCCCGGAATGGCGGCGGGATTTCGTCGGCGAATGTCCTCACCCCAGCCCCTCTCCCGTCCGGCGGGAGAGGGGAATGAATGCTCGACAGCCGCTATTGGCGTGTGGGGCTGGACGGGCTGACGCCTGCATTGCGAGCAGGCGTGGCGGGGACGAGCGTGAGGCTGATTCGCGTCTCGTCGGCCAACGGCAGTGAGAAAGAGAGCGACGGGCCGCCGGCGGTCGCGGGACGCGCGTCGGCACCGGTGACGCGGAGGACGTACTTTGCCTGGGCCGTAACGGGGAAACCGCCGTCGCGGATCACGAGCGTGGCCGTGCCTCGGCCGCTGGCCACCAGGTCGCAGCCCTGGCCGTCGTATCGATCCACGCGAAAGTTGACCGGGCCGGCAGACTCGATCGACACGGGGATCTTCGTGACGACCGAGCACTGGTCTTTGGCCAGTTCCACGCGGGTCCGCACCCCGGCCGCGTCGACCGTGCTCAGGAAGGCGTGAGGAATCGGCACGCCACGGCTGTCGTAGCGGTAGACGTAGTGCAGTTGCCTGTCGCCACGCCAGCCGTAGATGCCCGAGTGCATCGTGATCAGCCGCTGCTGGCCTTTCACGTAGCCGGCGTGGAGTTCCTCGAAGGTGATCGGATACATTTGCGCCGGCACGGATGGATGCGTGAGCCGGCCCTCCTCGTAGTAGGCGTAGAGGTTGCCCCAGCGGAGCTTGTCGAGCACGTCGCGGAATACGTCCGGCTCGCCGCGGATGGCCGACGGCAGCGACAAGGCCATCGGCGTCGAGGCCAGGTGCACTTCCGGGCCGGCAAAGCACTCCCGTTCGTGGAGGATATAGGTTTCGCGGGCGATGGTGCGGGTCATGATCGAGTTGTTGGCGATCACAACGCCCCCCTTGTCGCGGATCTTGCGGCAGAACGCCACCAGGGCATCTTGGGAGAGCAGGAGCACCGAGCCCATTTTGCGCACGATGGTCTTGGTCTTCGGGTCGATCTGGGCCGTGTGGCCGTCCCAACGGTCGTAGGTGTAGTCGCCGCCGTAGGCCCACATGAATCCGTCCATGAACGGGCCGTCGGCGCCGATCTCGTCCATCATTACGTCGACGCTCTGGAGCATCGCCCGGCCACAACTGTTCTCCAGGGTCGGATAGTAGATGTACCAGTTCCAGCCCTGGGCGCGGCGCTCGGGACTGAAATACGGGCCGGGATTGGTCGTGTACACGGCCTGCTTTCCGCCGGCGTCGATCACGCGCGAGTCGGCAAAGAGCTGGTCCGGCCGGTTGGTGGCGTACAGGCTGTGGGCCACGTGGAAGGCGATCTTCATCCCGGGAGACTGCCGCCGGATCGCGGCGAACTGCTCCTTGAGCATCGCCCGCTCCTTGGGAAAATCGAGGAACTCGATGCCCTCGATCGAGATCCCCGGGTCGTCGGCCACATACGAGAGGCAGTGGATGAGCAGATACTTCAGATTCCGCATCGCCAGATCGGCCGGCGTGGGGATGCTGCGGCGGTCGTTCGGCCCTCGGGTCACAAACCCCATCGCGCCGTCCACGGTCCCGTTGCGCCCCTCATCGCGCCGCACCTGGTTGATGAAGTCGTAGTAATCGTCGGAGCCGGTCGGATACACGGCCCACTCCAGCGTGTACGAGGCGTTCTTGTCCAAGGCGAAGGTGTCGGTGTGAAGAGCGGCCGAATCGCCTCGCGTCGTGGCCAGCGACTGTACGATGAACACGTCGTCGAGGGCCACCAGGCCCAGGCCCATGTCCCGGCCCGGGACAAAGAGCGTGGGGTTGGTCTTCACCGGCCTGTCGATCACCTCGCCGCCGCACCGATAACCGGCTACGAACCTGTCGCCGGACACGCCCGCCAGGGAACCGAGGCCGTTGCGAACCAGGATGCCGAGCGGTTCGCCGGTCTTGTTGGTGATCGTGTCGCGGACCACCACACGGTTCGGTTCAGCCGCAACACATCGCACCAGCCTGTAGTACTTGCCGGCGGCGGTGATCCGGTATTGAGCGGGGCTGAGTTGTTCGACGGTAGGCTTCCAGGCGGGTTCGGCCTGCCGGTCGTTCCCGGCGGGGCGGCCCAAGGCATTGAATCCGCCGCCCGGATAGGAGAACTCCGAAAGCACGGGAAACTCCCGCCCCTTGGCGCGGACAAGCAAGCCTCCGCAGGCGTCGGTCTCGACGCAGAAGGCGAGCGGCTTGGGCGACTCGGGCAACGCCGAGACGATCATCTCCGCGGGGCGAGGTACCGCCACGGGCAAAGGCGGATACCGGAACGGCACAGCCTCGCGCGTGATCGTGCGCCCTTGGGCGTCTCGCAGGACGGCGCGGATCTCATAGTCCCCCGGGGCGAGTCCGGTAAGATCGAACGTGAAATCCTGCTTGCCCGATTCGTCCAGCGATGTTGCTGCAAGCGTCTGGATTGCCGGCGCGCCGGCGCGTGCCAACTCGACGGCCGTGGCGGTCCCGGCCGGCACGGGCAGGACGCCGAGGCAGTCGACCGCTGCCATCGCCTTCTTGCGGTCGAAGTAGAAGAACGGCTCGATCTGGAACTTGCCGAACCAGGAGGTGTCTTTGCCGTAGTCGCCCGCTTCGGCCTTGTACCGGCCGAGGATTTCATCCCTGCTCAACGCGCGGTCGTAGAAGGCCAGTCTGCCGAGGACGCCCTGGAGCGGCTGGCCGGGGCTGGAGATCTTCAGCGATTGCGAGGGCGGCGCCGGACGATCGGCCGTGATCGAGACGTCCGGCCGGCCGTCGATGTAGAACGCCACCCGATCGCCTGCCCGGGTGACCGCGACGTGGTGGAACACGTCCTTCTGAAGAATGGCCCTCGAAAACACGTCGCCGGTCCGTCCGGCCGTGCTTGCCCGGTAGTACAGCTTCGCGGTCTGCCCGTCCACGCGCACGATGAACCCCGATTGGGTGTAGTCTTCGCAGTCGGCGATGGTCCAATTCGTGCTCCCATCGGGATAGGCGCTGGGCGAAAGCCGCACCCAGGCCACAAGGGTCGAGTCGCCCGTGAGCTTGCGGCCCAGTTCCGCGCCGCAGTCGACGTAGCTGCCCGCCCGGTTGAACGCCAGGCGGCGGCCGCGAGGCGACGGTTCCCACGCTGCGTTGTGAATCGTTCCCGCGTGTTTGGCGCCGGCGTGGTTCTTCAGAATCGTCCCGGCGCCTTCATCGAACGTGTAGCGGGCAACCATGCCCGATTCACCCTCGGGACCGGGGGCGATGAGAAGGGTAATCGCCAGCGCCACCGGCTTGGTCACCAGAATCATCGTTCGTCGCTCCTGTCGGCAAAGAGACTATCCGTCATTCGCTGGAAGACTCGCCGTCGTGGAAACGTGCCCAACGCGAGGCAAGATAACCGATCGTCGGGCAACTCGCAACAATGGCCGGCCTGACTTGCACGCGATTGCAAACCATCAAGGCGCCGCTAGAATAGGCTAAACCAACCATGAGGATGAAGAGTACCATGCAGACCATTCGATCCGGCCGGCTTCCTCCAAGCCCAAGTCACAGGCCCGTCGTGAGCATCCTCGCGGGCGTTTCGAGAATCACCACGGATTCCGCTGTCGCAGCTCACGGGAGGCCACGAAAGCGTGGCGGATTGGCACTGGCGTTGGTTTGGCTGGTGTGCGCATCGGCGGGCCGGTTGTGCGCGGCCGAGGCGGCGACACCTCCGACTTTCTCGTGGACCGGCGCTGCGCCGGCCGCGGAATCACCGGACAGCTACGCGGCCTTTCGCGGCACCTTCGAGTTGAAGGAAGCCGGCGACGTCGAATTCCGTCTGTTGGGCGCCGCGTGGTTTGTCGCGTGGTTGGACGGAGAATACTTCGCGGAGGGCCCGGCGCGGTTCCCCGTGGCGTTTCCGCAGTACCAGACCTATCGCGCTGCACTGAAGGCCGGGCGCCACGTGCTGGCCGTGCAAGTGCATCACCACGGCGCACCCACGCGCATGCTGGAGAATCAGCCGCCGTTTCTGTATGCCGAGGCGCTGACGGCCGGGCGGGAGTTGCCATTACGCTGGAAGTGCTCGCCCATTGGTGGCTACCGGGCGCAGACGCAGCGCGTGAACCCGCAACTCGGTTGGATCGAATGGTGCGACACCCGGCAGGTGCCCGACTGGCAGGCCCCGGCGTACAATGACGCTCCGTGGGCCGCCCCGGTGGCGGTTCGCCGCAAGCTCGGACCGCTGACGCCGCTTTCGTCGGCCAACCCGCGGGCGATCACGCACGAACTGAAGCCCGCGGCCGAGGGCCGGCTGGTGGAACACTTCGGCTACGAATTGGACAATCCCGCGGCCCGCTTCTTCCTCCGCGACCTGGAAGCCAAGAGCGACCCGCCGCAAGGCGTCTGGCGGCGCTACGATTTGGGCCGCGTTCGCTTGGCTCGCCCGCGGTTCGTGCTCGGTCTGCCTGCCGCGGCGATTGTCGAGTTCGCCTACAGCGAAGCCCTGACGCGCGGCCGCGTGGCGCCGTGGATCACGCTCTCGGCCGGCAATTCGTGTAATCACGATCATTACGTGGCCCGCGGCGGGCGCCAGGAGTTCTTTCCGCTGACGCCCAAGGGCGGGCGGTTTCTGGAAATCCACGTGAGCGCGCCGCCGGACCGGGTCCGCTTCGTCAGCCAGCGCGCCGTGGAGCGCTGCTATTACGGCGAACCGGAGGGCGCGTTCCACTGCGGCGACGCCTTGTTGGACCGCATCTGGTCGGTGGGCGTGGAAACGCACCGCGCGTGCTCCGAGGACGCCCTGATCGACAACCCCACGCGCGAACGCGGCCAGTGGGCCGGCGACGTCGTCACCGTGGGCATGGACATCGCCGCGGCCGCCTTCACCGATCTGCGGATGTGCCGCCGCGGACTGGTGCAGTGCGCCCAGTCGGCACGCGCCGACGGGCTGGTGGCGGGGATGTGCCCCGGGCAGGACGTCTTTCTCTCGACTTACGCGGCGCAGTGGGTCACCGCCTGCGTGCACTACTGGGAGTTGACCGGCCAGCGGACACTGCTCGAAGAATTGTTTCCCGCCGCCGAGCGCAACATGGCGGCCTTCGAGGCTCAACGCACGCCCGACGGATTGAAGGACGCGCTGGGATGGGGCTTCGTCGACTGGGGTTACGTGCGCAACCCCGGCCCCAGCGACATGGCCGTCAACCTGCACTATCTGGCGGCCGTGCGCGACATGCGGCGTTGGTGCGAGGCGCTGAACCGGCCCGAACGTGCGGCCCGTTACGCAAAGATCGACGAGGATCTCACTGGCCTGATCGCCCGCTATTTTGCCGGCGAGCTCGGCGCCTCGGGCGACGGCTGGCAGCGGATCGGCTATCACCGGGCCGCCTTGGGATTGCGCCTGGACTTCTTCCAGGGCGCGAGGCAGCGTGCGGCCGTGGCGTTCCTCAAGGCCCACATCCTGCGGTGCTTCCCCAACGACGCCGCGGCCCCGCGCTTGAGCGATCCGGCAGCAAACAATCCCCGGCTGATCACTCCTTACTTCGCCCATTTCGCCCTGCCGACACTCATCGAGCGCGGGGAGACGGACTTCGTGCTCGATCAATACCGCTCGTGCTGGGGTTGGGCGTTGCAGGACGGTCGCACGACCTGGTTGGAAGTTTTCGACACGCGCTGGAGCCATGCGCACCAATGGGCGGGCTGCCCCACCTGGCAGCTCACGCGGTATGTGCTGGGCCTCCATCCGCGCCAGGATCTCGGCCCGCGGCATTTCATGGTCCGACTCCTGCCCGGCTCGCTGCCGCACGCCGAGGGGCGCGTGCCCGTGCCCGGTTCCGAGGCAACCGTGGCGGTAAGCTGGAATCGGACTCCGGAAGGCGTGAAGTACCGTGTGGAGACCCCGTCACCGATCGTCTTGCTTCTGCCCGGCAAGACGGCGTCGGACAAGCCGGTTTCGGTGACGGTGGACCGCGTGTACGAAACGACGCTGATGCGAGGCGTCCGATGAACGGCCGCCGCACACGGCCGGCTGCGTGACAGCAGGTGGAGTCTATTGCTGCCGATCGCCGCTTCTATTCCTGCGACGCGCGCTGCGCCAGGATGCCGGGATCGCCGGCAAAGATCTTGGCCTCCTGTTCGTTTGCGTCGGCCAGAAGCAGCACGGTGCGTTCGTCCGCGACCGCCTCCTTCGCATCGACGACTCGCACCATCTGCTGCCACGCCGTCGCGCCGGGGACAAGGTCCAGGAGCCGGTTGGGCGACTCCAGAAAGAAGGCTTCGTTGAGGTAGTTGCGCTGTTTTCCCGGGAAGAAGGCCATGTACAGGATGTCCATTTCGACGAGCTCATTGAGGAAGTGCGTTCCGAGCGATACGTCGGGAACGAGATTCTCCCGCATGCCGACGATTTCGCAGAGCACCGATGCGCGGCTGATTTCGGCGAATTGAACCGGGATTCCGAGATCCGGGCTGGCAGTGCCCCATCGTCCGGGCCCCAACAGCATGACAGCCTCGGAATCGCCGCGCTGCGTCTGATTGAGCCGGCCCAGGAGGCGGGCCACCTCGTAACGATGCTTGTAGGGAAGCTCGCCGTAGAGCTTGGGGACGACGTAGATGAAGCGGTCGAGGCGCGCGATACGGCTGGGGCCGATGATGCCTCCGTGGGCCTCGACGATGCGGTCCGAGTCGCGGACTTGCACGGCCGGCACGCGAACGCCCGCCGCGCCTCGCACCTGGAGCGGCCTGCATTGAAGCAGGTTGATCCGGTACTCGCGGCGCGCCAGGAAATTGACGGTGAACTCGATGTCCACCGGATTCTCGTAGGCATGCTCGATCGTCGCCAGGATTTCCCTCATCTGTTGCACAAAGGGCGTTTGCGACAAGAACTCGTCGAAGGTCGGCACGTAGTTCGTCGTCCTCGCGTCGGACGAGGCGTCCTGAGACGCCACCATTTCCAGCGGCAAATCGGGGGTCGACTTGACGAGATCGAGAAAATGCGACGACGCGAAGCGATTCGCCAAGATGTCCAAGAAATCGACGCGGCGCTGCGAGTACTGGCAGACTTCGTCGAAGCTGCTTTCCGGACGGCGCGAGGGCGCGTTGAGCGCGACGAGTCGCGCGTGGTCGTCATCGGTTCGTTCCACGGCGCGGGTGCCCAGGCCGACCACGAGCCGCACGACGCCGGCGCGAGGATCGATGTCCTTGTGCCAGACGTAGGGGTTGAAGGAGAACCCGACCCCGGCGATTTCCGGGAAGAACTTCTCGCCGTAGCGTTCCCCGGAGACCCGCATCACCAAGAGCGCCATCTGCTCGTCCCGGTCCAGGAGCCCTCGCGCCACGCGGTATCGCAGCGCCGTTTCGCTCATCGCACTGGCATACACCTGCCGGACTGTTTGCAGAAACGTCTGCAGCCTTTCCTCCCTGGTGCCTTGATTGACGCAGAAGACGCTGTCGTACTTGCCGGCAAAGGCGTTTCCATAGGCGTCTTCGAGCAGCGAGCTGGAGCGGACGATATACGGCGATTCGCCGAAGTAGTCCAGCATCGCCTGAAACTGGTCCATCGTGTAGTCGGGAAAACGCCCCTCCATGATCCGCGACCGGGCTTCTTCCAGCCCCTCCAGGAAGGTCCCGGAGTGTCGCTGCTTCTGGCGTATCCACCACACGCCGTTTCGAATCAGGAAGGTGTAGAAGACGTCGGAGCCGATGTAGAACGAATCGTGGGCTTCGAGGAGGCCGTGAAGCCGGGGAGCATGCTGTTTGAGGATGGCGCGGGCCAGGAGCATGCCCAGGGCCTTGCCTCCGATCAACCCGATGCCGACCATGCGGTCGCGAATCTCCAGGATATCGGCCAGGCAGAGATAGCGATGCACGAGCCGCAGCATGGCTTCGTCGCGCGAAAGGACCATCCGGCTCAGGCGCTCGAAGACCTCCTTCTGTTTTTCGGGCGGACATCGATGGGCTCGGGCGTCGTCAAAGGTCTGCTGGGCCTCGTTGAAGATTCTTCGCCACACCCCCAGGCGCGTATCGGCGCGCAGCCCGGGCCAGCGGCTCGAAGCCAGCACCTCGGAGACCACCGCGCTGTTGGTGATCGGTCTGAACTCGTCCCCTTCCCAGGCGTGGATCGTGTTCATCGACTGCCGCGAGCGATGCTGCGACTTGATCGGACGCACGTACAGCGTGTCCTGGTGCCGGAACACTTCCAGCAGGAATTGGGTGGTCTCGGTGATCGGGTTCAGCGCAAAGGACGCGTGGTGGTGCCGGTAGAGGCCGAAGTACGTCACGGTCTCCAGGTCGCGCAATCGCGGGCAGGTGAGCAGGAAGAAATTGCCCAGCATCTGATCGGCCAACCACACGGAAGCCAACTCGGAAAGGCAATCGAAGA
>CAZFKF010000115.1:0-9524 GCA_964518805.1 uncultured Planctomycetaceae bacterium
ACATGATCAAGAGCCGCGGCGAGAAGGTCAGCCCCAAGGAGGTCGAAAACGTCCTCTACCAGCACGCCGAAATCGCCGAGGCGGCCGTGATCGGGGTGCCGGACGAAATCCTCGGCCAGGCCGTCAAGGCCGTGATTGTGCTCCGTAGCGGCAGCCGTTTGACGCAGCGCGACGTCCTGGGCCACTGCGCCGCACGCTTGGAGGACTTCATGGTGCCCAAGCTCGTCGAGATCCGCACATCGCTCCCCAAGAATCCCAACGGAAAAGTCGATCGAAGGGCTTTGTCGTCGGACATGCCTTTGAACCTGCTCGCACCGCAGGACGCCCCGGGCGATCCGGGGCCTGCGTCGCAGCAAACGTATCCCGCCGTAATCTAGCCAAGGTGCAGGATTCCATGAGGCCGAATCGTTCGTAGTGCGGGCATCAGCCCGTGCTTCTCGTCTCCGGAGGAATGCAAGGGTCAACGGGCTGAAGCCCACACTACGGACCAGCTTCCGCGGTTCGCGCAACTCCATCCATCCGATCCCCCTAGCCATCGAACAAGACCCTCCCATGATTGGAACCCTATCGTCCAGGCCCGGTTGGGCGGATGCGTTGCGTCTCGATCCGGCGCGGGAAGCCGAGCGAATCACGGCGGCAATCCGGCGGCAGATCGGCGCCGAACTTCGCCGCAGGGGCGCGGTGGTGGGGCTGTCCGGCGGGATCGACAGCAGCGTCTGCGCCGCGTTGTGCGCCCGCGCCCTCGGACCGGACCGCGTCCTCGGCCTGTTCATGCCCGAGTACGACTCGTCCCCCGAGAGCCTCGAATTGGGCCGCATGCTTGCCGGCCATCTGGGCATTCCCTCGGAACTGGAGGACGTCGGACCCGTGGTCGAAGCCGCCGGCTGCTATCGGCGGCGCGACGAGGCCGTACGGAGCGTGTTTCCCGAGTACGGGCCCGGCTATAAGTGCAAGGTGGTGCTCTCGGACCTGCTGGGCAACGAGCGCTATCGCCTCTCGTCGCTGGTGATTCAATCGCCGTCGGGCCGCCCGGTCCGGAAGCGTCTTCCGCTGGTGGCCTATCAGCAGATCGTCGCGGCGACCAACTTCAAGCAGCGGGTCCGCAAGATGATGGAATACTACCACGCCGACCGGCTGCGGTACGCCGTCATCGGCACGCCCAATCGCCTGGAATACGACCAGGGCTTCTTCGTCAAGAACGGCGACGGCTCGGCCGATGTGAAGCCCATCGCCCATCTCTACAAGACCCAGGTCTACCAGTTGGCCGAATACCTCGAGATCCCCGAGGTCATTCGCCGCCGCCCGCCGACCACGGACACCTACTCTCTGGAGCAATCGCAGGAGGAATTCTTTTTCTCGCTTCCCTACGACCAGTTGGACCTCTGCCTCTATGCGAGGGATCACGGGATTCCGTGTGCAGAGGCGGCCGAACAGGTCCGCCTGACGCCGGAGCAAGTGCAGCGCGTGTACGACGACATTGACGCCAAACGGAAGGCCGCGCAGTACCTCCACGCCGGGCCGCTTCTGGTGGATGACTCCGTCCAGGCGTCGACATGAAGTACACGATCAGCACCGACGATGCGGCCCGCGCCCGCGAAGCGATTCTGGGACTCTGGCGGCGGAACCTCCCCGACGCGCGGCCAGATCGCTACGCGTGGCTGTACGAGGCCGGCCCGGCCCGCGGCTTCGTGCTCCAAGCCGAACAAGGGCCGGTCGTGGGAGCTGCCGGACGGCTGCCGCGGGATTTCTCCGCCTTCGGCGTCTCGCGCAAGGCCGCTCAGGCGATCGATCTGAATGTGGACCGCGATCACCGGACGATCGGACCGGCCCTGCGCTTGCAGCGGGCCGTGTTGGCGGCCTCGGGATCGGACGACGTAATTCTGGCATACGGGTTCCCCAATTCGCAATCCGAGGCGGTGTTTCGACACGTCGGCTATCGCACGCTGAGCGACCTGCAGCGGTGGGTGAAGCCGCTCTCGATGAGCGTCGCATTCGACTACTTGCGGTGGCCGCGGTGGTTGGCTCGCAGTTCGGCCGCGCTCATCGATCCGTTCTTTCCGCGAAAGCTCTCGGAAGTTGTCTATCGCTGCCCGCGAACGATGCATATCTGCCGAGGCGAGGCCTTCGACGCGCGTTTTGACCGTCTTTGGGAATCGGCCAGAAGCCGGTTCGCGGTTCTTGGAGAACGGACCGCCGCCTACCTGACGTGGCGGTTCTCGCAGTGCCCAATTCAGCGCTACCGCACCTTCTGCCTGATCGAGCCAAGCGGCGAGCTAGCGGCCTACCTGGTCTACGGAGTGAGGGACGAGACGGCCTATGTCGCCGACCTGCTGTTCGCCGGCGAGGAACATTTCGCTCCCTTGGTGGCCGAGTTCATTCGCTTCAGTCGGCGCGAACGCGTGCGCAAGATCGTGCTCCTCTATGCCGGCCGGGCGGCCGTCGGCAAAACCCTGGCGCGGTTAGGGTTTCGCCGCCGTCCCTCCGGGCGCAAGGCCGTGGTCTTCCTGCACGACCGCGGGATCGAGCCCTCCGAGCAGGCCGCCTTCCTGAACCCCGAAAACTGGCATCTCACCGGCGCCGACATCGATACGAACGGCTAGGGCGAAGCATACCACACCTCCTTCTGCCCTTTTCGCGATTTCGCCCTTTCGCGCTTTCGCGATCCGCTTGCTCTTTCCCGACTTCGCCTCCCCGCCTTCCCACTTCCCCCTCGTCCCGCTTTCCCTTATCTTACGTGCACGATCCAGCGTGCGCTCCATTTCGTCAAAAAGGCAGCAAAGGAGTCTTTCCCCAATGGCCCCGATTAAGCGTCGCTCCGGTTGCGTGTGGTTCTCGTTGCTGTCGGCGGTGCTGCTGGTCCTGCTGATGGCAGCCGACGCTGGCGCGATTCTCTACAAGCCGTCGTCCGGGCGGTTCAAGGACGGCTTTATTCTCCGGCACGAAGGCAAGTTCTACTTGTTCAGCATGTACACGCCCGGCGATGAGGCGGGATTCCGAAACGTGTGGCTGGCCACATCGCCCGACGGCGTCCACTGGACGCACGTCGGGCCGGTCATCAAAGATGCGCCGTTTCCGATCTGGGCCATGGCCGTTCATCGCGTCGGCGACCGGTTCATCATGAACCACGGAAGCTTCAGCCGTCCCGGCGTGCAGAACGTCTTGCGGTTCTGGGAATCGAAGGACCTGGTTCGATGGAAGTTCATGGGCCATGAGGCCGACGTGCATCCCGATGCCCGGTGGTATCCGCCCGAGAGCCGGCTCGACTGCATGGGCGTCGTGCCCGTTGGAACTAACGGCAAGACGAAATACTACGGCTACGCGACGGGCCCCGGCGGGTTTCTGCAATCGGACGACGGGCTTCACTGGACCGGAATGCCTCAGCCGCAAGTGATCTGGGACACGGTTCCGCCGCCGCCGACCCCCAAGGACGAGGGCGGCTTCGAGGTTGGCGGGTGCCACGCGATCGGCGGCAAGTACTATCTGGTCGGGGGGTGGTTCAACTACATGGGATCCACCGGCTACGGTGTGTACACGCTCATCGGAGACACGCCCGTAGGACCGTTTCGCGCCGATGCGCCGGCCTACCGGCTCTGCGGCAACTCGACGCGCTGGGTTGCCCTTTGGGCCCGCTTCTGCCCGGCCGGTTCCGAGTTGCTCGTCAACGGCTACATGTACAGCGGCTACACCTACGAGACCGGCGAGACGTGGCTGCCGCCGCTGAAGCGGGCCGTCGTGGACGCCGGCGGGCACCTTCGCCTGGCATACTGGAAGGGCAACGACGCCCTGCAAACCGCGCCGGTGAACGTCGATCTCGGCAAGTTCCGCCAGGTGTACCCGGCCACAGCCAAAGCGGCGGACTCCAACTCCGCCGGCGCCTGCAAGCTCGTGGCGGCAAACCGCCTGGAACTGTTGGCCCAGCCGGAACGTGATTCGATCACCCGGCGAGATCTCTCGACGACGGTGGCCGTCCTCGAAATGCCCCTCGATTTCAACCGCGGCGTGGTCTTCGCCGGAACGATTCACGCCACTTGCCGCGACCCCCGGATGGTGGCCTCCTCTGTCGGAGTCTACCTGGAAGAGACCCCCGGCGAAGGGACTGCCATCTTGTTACACGGCTATGGGCGCACGGAAATCGGCAAGCTGGTCCTGAAGAACGGCCTGTCGTTCGCGTCCGAAGACGTCATCGGGCCGGGCTGCGCCGCGCCGGCAGGCATCGTGCCGCATCGCAACCATGCGTTCCGCCTGCTGGTCCGCAAGAACATGTTCGAGTTCTACCTCGACGACATGCTCGTGCAGACCTTCAACACGACCCACGAACCCGGCCGTATCGGCGCAACGCCTCAGCGCGTCGGCCTCATCGCGCAGAACGGGCAGGGTTGGTTTGAGAACGTGCAAGCGTGGACGATGACGCTGGACCCATGAGGGGGGCTACGTCGCCTCCGCTCTCATGTCACATGAGATCGACGAGCACACTGTTTTGCAGATCCATTCCGCGGCGAGTGAGCTTCAAAGCGCCATCTCGCCACTCGAGCAGCCCGGCGTCGATTGACGCGCGCAGTTTATCGCCAAAGGCCTCGCGAATGCTCAGCCCGTGCATGCGTACAAACTCATCCTCCTTAACGCCGCGCGTCATACGCAGGCCGAGCATCATGCTTTCGAAGCGTGCTTCCTCTTGGGATACTCGCGTCGTCGTCGCTTCCTCGCCGGCCAGGTAGGCATCCAGCGTGGACGGGTTCATCGTTCGGCATTCGTTGAAGAAGCTGTGCGCCGCGCAGCCGAATCCCAAGTACGGCACGCGCGTCCAGCAACCGAGATTATGCCGGCAGGCATACCCCGGGCGCGCAAAATTACTGATTTCATATTGCCGAAAGCCGCGCTCTGCAAGCACCTGCCGCACGAGTTCGTACATGTCGCGCTCAACTTCCTCATCTGGAAGATCCAGGTTTCCGCCTGTGACGTCGCGACAAAGCGGCGTCCCTTCCTCGACGATTAGGCCGTAGCAGGCCAGATGCGTAGGCCCAAGCGATATCGCGGCCTCAAGCGATTCCCGCAGCTCCTCGACGGTCTGCGAAGGCAGGCCGAACATCAGGTCCAGGTTGATATTCTCAAAACCCACGTGACGTGCGATTCTCACGGAAGCGATCACGTCCTCCCAAGCATGGATCCTGCCGAGGAGTCGAAGAAGGCGTGCCTGTGCTGCCTGCGCACCCAAGGACAGCCGGTTTACCCCCGCCATCCGTAGCGCCTGCGCAAAGGGTGCTGTGAGGGTTCCTGGGTTGCATTCGCAGGTGATTTCGGCGCCCTCGGCCAATGGGAAGGCTTCAAACAGGGCATGCAGGATGCGGGTTACCTGGGGCTCGTCGAGAAGCGAGGGCGTGCCGCCGCCCAGAAAGACCGTATCCGCCGTCGGATGTCCCGCTTCTGTGCCGCGACGCCTTATCTCTTTGATGACGGCGTCCACGTAGCGCGGGATGTCTGCCTCGCGGCCCGGATACGATGCGAAGTCACAGTACGAGCACTTGCTTGCGCAGAAGGGCACGTGCACGTAAAGTCCGATTGGCGGATGCATCGAGACCTTCATGTTGCCGTTTGCCAAACAGGAGATTTCCGGTTCAGGTTCGCCTTCAACAAGTCATGCAGGCGGTCTCCCTCAGGTTCTTCCGGCGTGACGCACCTACCTCCTGCCGCGGCCGGGTTTTGGGCCGTTGGTGGCGGGAGAGGTTCGGCGGGGCGAGGAATTGCTGGGCTTGCGGGTGCCGGGCCGGGAGGTTGCGGGCGTCTTGCCCGCTTTGGCCGCAGCGTAGTTGGGGTTGTCGGTCTTGCCGGTCAATTCGTAGAGAAAGCGGCTAGGGATCGTGGGCTTGGCCTTGCCCCATTTCTGCCGGCTCAGGGCCAGGGTCAGCGTCAGACACCATCTGGCCCGGGTCACGCCCACGTAGCACAATCGCCGCTCCTCGTCGATCGCCGCACCCTCGGCGTCGATCGATCGCTGGTGCGGCAAGAAGCCTTCTTCCATGCCCACCATGTAGACCTCGGAGAACTCCAGGCCCTTGGCCGCATGGAGGGTCATCAGGGCCACGGCGTCGCGCTGGAGCTTCGTCTCTTTGTCGTTGTTGCCGTCGAATTCGTTGAGCATCAACTCGTGAAGGAATCCGGAGAGCGTCGGCCGCTCGGCACGCTGGCAGTAGCCCCCCAGGGCGTTGACGATCTCCTCGACGCTTGCCCAGCGGGTCTGCTGTTCGTTGGGGTCCTCGTAGCGGCGGCAGATTTCGTCGCGGTAGCGGATCTCGTCGATCAGGCTGCGAAGGACCTCGACCGGCCGATCGTGCTTGGCGCGGCCGTGGTATTTCAGAACCAGTTCGCGGAACCGGCCGATGGCCTTGGCCAGCGGGGCCCCCTTGCTCTCGTTGGCCGCCGACTCGCCCAAGAGTTCCCAAAGCGGCTTGCCCACCGCGACGGCCTTCTCCAAGAGCCGGGTCACGGCGGCCTGACCGATACCGCGGGCCGGGGTGTTGATGATCCTCAGCATCGACACCTCGTCGCGCGGGTTGACAATCACCTTGGCGTACGCCAGCAGGTCGCGGACCTCCTTGCGATCGAAGAACGACATCCCGCCCACCAGGACGTAGGGCACCTTCGTCCGCCGCAGTTCCTGCTCGAACGCCCTCGGCTGTTCGTTGGTGCGGAAGAGGATGGCGAAGTCGCGGGCCTGGCGCGTGCCGCTGTGGATGCGGGCCTCGATCTCCTCGACGACCGTTCGGGCCTCGGTCTGTTCGTCGGGCAACTGGAGGATGCGCGGGGCAGGCCCCTGGGTCGTGGCGCGGAGCATCTTGGGATGCCGGACGCGGTTGAAGCCGATCAGCCGGTTGGCCCAGCCGATGATCTCCCGCGTCGAGCGGTAGTTGGTCTCCAGACGCACGACCTTGGCGTCGGGCCAATCGTTCGCGAACCGCAGAATGTGAGCCACTTCGGCCCCGCGCCAGCCGTAGATCGATTGGTCGTCGTCGCCCACCACGCACAGGTTGCGGTGCCCGGAGGCCAACGCCTTGACGATGCGGTACTGGCTGGTGTTGGTGTCCTGGTATTCGTCGATCAGGAGGTGATCGAAACGCCCGGCTTCCTCCTGCCGCGCCGCAGGAAAACGCTGAAATAACTGCTCGGTGGCCAGGAGCAAGTCGTCGAAATCGAACGCCCCGGCCGCCTTCAGGGCCCGTTGGTAGCGCCGGTACGCCGCGGCGGCCAGGTGGTCCTTGTCGGACTCGGCCGTGCTGGCCGCTTCCTCAGGGCCGATCGACAGGGTCTTCCAGCGGCCAATCTTCTGCAGGAGGTCGCCAGGGCGAAGCGTGCCGTCGCCCACGCGAATCTCCCTGAGCACCGACCGGGCCACGCTCTCCTGGTCGCCGCGGTCGTAGATGGCAAACGAGGAGGGATAGCCAAGGTGCCGAGCGTTGCGCCGCAAGATCCGCACGCAGAGCGAATGGAACGTCGAGACCTCGGGCTTGTTCTGGTGCGACTTGCCGATGCGGCCGACGACCCTTTCCTTCATCTCGTCGGCTGCCTTGTTGGTGAAGGTGACGCCAAGGATCCGCTCGGGGCGAGTGCCGCGGCGGATTAGTTCGGCGATGCGGAACGTGACCACCCGCGTCTTCCCCGTGCCCGCCCCAGCCAGAACCAAGAGAGGTCCCGAGAGGGTCATTACAGCTTCGAGTTGAGCGGCATTCAGATCCATGAAAGGACGACATTCCGTTGTTTCGAGGGGTCATTCTATACCAAACGGACGGTAATGACCGATCGCCATCGCACTGGCAATGAAAGGGGGCGCGGGGAGTCAGGTCGATCCGTGATCCTAATGGACCGCACCGAGGGCAGGAAGGGGTGTCGTGAAACGCCAGAGAAGGCACAAGCAGGGAATTTCAGGAGGAGACGTCGCGACCACGGTCGCAGAAAACGGGTATCGGCTCAGCGAAATGAAGTGCCCGTAATCCAAGGAAATGGGAAAAGTGGAAAAGGCAAGGGTTTGCCTCGGTCGTCCCCTGATCCAGGAGTGTACATCCTCTTCCTTCCTTTCCCTCTTTTCCCCTTCTTCCTTCGCTTGCGATTACTTCCTTCCGCTGAATAGATGCCGCATTCTCAATATTCCCGACGGGGTCAATCTTGACGACCCTGTGATCGCCCCCCTATATTGCATGGTTTAGTCGTGCCGGCCCCACCACACCGGGGTGGCCATTTCGGACCGTCACCCCCTATCCAACAGAGTCTGCTATGAAGGCCGAAGAACGCCACAAACTCGAACGAAATGCCCTGGCCGATTGGATCGGTCAGACGATCACGGACATCAAGCCCTACTCTCGGGCGATTTTCACGGCAGTCGTGCTCCTGCTGCTCGCGATCGTCGCCGCCGTCGTTTGGCCAAAGATCCGGGACCGGGCCTCGGATTCGGCGTGGCAGACGTTCTACACGGCTACGGCAAGTGGCAGTCTCGCACAATTGGAGGGGATCGCTGAAGAATACCCGGGCACCCCAGTGGCCAACTGGGCCTTGGTGTTGGCCGCCGACGCCCGACTCGCCAACGCCTGTCAGCAGCTATTCACGGACAAGGCGGCCGCGGCCCCCGAACTCCGCAAGGCGATTGAACAGTACAGCACGGTGATCGCCCAAAGCCGCGAACCCGAGTTGCGCGAGAGGGCGCTGTTTGGCCGTGCTCGGGCGTATGAAGCGGTAAGCGGTACGCAGCAGGCCGAGGGTGACCTCCCCAAGGCAATTGCCGACTACGAACAAGTGGCGGAGAAGTGGCCGGATGGCCCGTTCACGCCCATGGCGCAAGAGCAGGCCAAGCGGCTGAAGTCGCCGGCCACGAAAGCCTTCTACGACAAGTTCGCCGCCTACACTCCCAAACGGCCGGTCTCGAAAGCGTTGGAGGACGCCGGAAAGCAACTCCCATTCGACACGAGCAGCCTGCCTGACGAAGGGCCCGCCGAATTGTCCAAAATGCTGAACCTCGGCGACCTGAAGGTTAAGGGTGCGACCGGAACCGAGAAAGGCAACGAAGGTAAGGGCGACGCGGAAAAGAAACAAGCGGTCAATCCGGAGGCCCCCAAGCCAGAACCGCCGAAGGCCGAGTCGCCCAAGTTGGCGCCCGCGAAAACCGAACCGCCGAAGGCAACCACCCCAGCGCCGGCGCCTGCCCCGGCGAAATCGGAGCCGCCGAAGAAGTAGGCGGTGTTGCTCAAAGCGAATTGGGTAGGCCGGGCCTCTGAGCGTCGGCGAGGCGACAGCCGGGTGCGGAGAAGCTGTGGAGCCTGCGGGCACGGTTTTCGCATCGCTCAAGACATGTAGCGTGTTCTGCAAGTCCCGCATGCCACCTCGTTGCGGTGCTTGTGGAGCCCTGACAGAGATCGAGAACTCGGCGTTTCCTTCCGCTGTGCACCGTTCCCTGCCGTGAATTCCCGCGAGTTGTCGTCCGAGCCGATCGAACTGGTGGTCGCGCCCGATCAGGCGGGGTGGCGTCTGGATCAATTCTTGGC
>CAZFKF010000116.1:0-9492 GCA_964518805.1 uncultured Planctomycetaceae bacterium
CTCGGGGACCAGGATAGCGGAGGTAGCCCCCCACGAAACGTGTCGCGGGTTGCTCGAAGGAGAATTTGACGTAGTTGGCGGCAAACAAGTCCAGTTGGCCGTCGCCGTCGAAATCCAAGAAGCACGCGCCGGCGCCCACGCGATTGCCTCGCCCCAGGCGAGCCTTCTGGGTCAGGTCGGCGAACGTGCCGTCGCCGTTGTTCCGGTAGAGAATGTTGGGGCCGAAGTTGCTCACGTAGATGTCGGGGGCTCCGTCGCCGTCATAATCGGCCACAGCGACTCCCAGCCCATAGCCCGCGTCGCCCACGGCCGCTCTTGAGGTTACATCCTCAAACCGGAAGCCGCCCAGATTCCGATACAATGCGTTTTTGGCCTTGGGTCCGGCTGGCGTGCCGGGCAGCGGCCGGCCGCTGAGAAAGTAGATGTCAGTCCGGCCGTCGCCATCGCAGTCAAAGGTGGCCACGCCTGCGGTGACGGTCTCGACGATGAATCGCTTCCCTGAGCCTCCGCTGCTGTGGGCGAACGTGACTCCGGACTCCTGCGTGACGTCGCGAAGGACGATCGGACCCGTGCCGTGATCGACGGCCCTATCCGTCGGTCGAGACTCGCCGATGCCCCCTCTTGCTGCGCCGCGTCCCTCGTTGGACAAGGGCGTCGCGGAGGCCGCATGGGAGGCCGAAGCGGCCACTTCCGCGGTGTCGGAGGGCTGACGCGAGCACCCCGGCAACGCACTCAGGACGCCAAGACCGATCGCCCCTGCTCCAACGAGGTTCGCGATCACCGCCGCACGCCTAGGTCGCTTCCCATTTCGCATGTCATCGGTTTCCCTTCAGCGACTCGAAAGCGGCCCGGTAGCGAGCATTGGTGGGCTCCAACGCAACGGCCTTTTCCAGGGAAGAGCGGGCCATGGGAAGATCGCCTTGCTTTTCGCAAACCGCGGCGAGAAGGTAGAAGTTCGGTGCAAGAGGCTCTAACCTCGCGGCTTTGACCGCCAGAGCCTTGGCCAGGGGCAGGTCACTGCCCGTGCGGAGGTGCGACTCGGCCAAGCCCGCGTATCCTGCTGCGAGACTCGGGGCCATCGAGCAGAGTTCCTGGAAGCACTGTTGAGCCTCGGCCAATCGACCCAAACGCCCCAGGAGTATGGCAAGGCTCCTGAGGTGTCTGGGGTCATCGGGGGCAATCTCGCGAAGCTCTTGGACGATGGCAACGGCTTCTTCCAACCGCCCCTGGATCGCGTACAGGTCAACCAAGGCGGTGCGGCAGGTTGGGGCTTCGGGGTCCAATTCGGCTGCCCGGCGCAAGTTCTGTTCGGTCAGGTCGATTTGCCCTTGGGAATGGTATGCCCTAGCCGCGGTCGTCAGAATCTGTGCTGCCTGCTGGGGCGCCATCCAATGATCTGACGGCTTCATTCCACCGTGTCGGTTCGCGTCATCCTCCTGCTTGCGGAGTCGCCCGAACACCGCGCGGTATCGCTCGGCATCCTGCTTCGCTCCCAGCCGAGCGAACACCTGGGCCAAGCCATGGTACGCACGCGAAGACGTACTATCGATTCGGACCGCTGCTTGGAAGCACCGCTTGGCCTTTTCCGTCTCCTGGATCTGGAGATAGGCCTCGCCGAGTTGGATCTGCGCGTCAACATTCGGCGGGTGCGAGCCGAGGAAGTCCTCCAGGACTTGGGTTGCGTCCTTGATCTTGCCCTGGCTCACCAACACCGTCGCCAACTGTCTCGAGAACTCAGCCGACCCATCGGATAGATGAATGGCGCTGCGGAGCAGACTTTCGGCCTGTGCGTACTCCCGCCTTTCCGCAGTCCTCGTCGCAAGAGGGGCATAGGCCATCAAACAGGTCCGGTCCAATTCCACGCACCGCTGCCAGCATACGATCTCTCCTTCGTCGTCGTGGGCGAGGTTGTGAAGCTGCGCCAATGCAGCGACGGACAGCGGTTCCCTGGGATAGGACTGCACCACATCGTAGACAACTCCTCCCACCTCCTCGATCATTGCCCGGTAGTCTGGATTGAGGTCCGCGGCCAGCCTGGGGACGGGCAGTCCAGCGACCTCCGAAAGACTGAACAGGTCCACCGGCCGAGAGCGAACGTCGAAGACGAAAAGCGCGACCAGCAGCCCGCTCACCCATGCCAGAGCGGCCGCGAGTGCAACTGCGAACCACCGTCGCCAGAGAGTCGTTGCGTCTCTCCCCCGTTCAGTCTTATCTCGATTCACCAACCAGACTCTCGAAAGCCAATAAGGTCTTGTGGGTGGGGTTGTTGTACGCTGTGGTAGGGATTAGGTCCCGAGGTTAGCGGTAAGGGCAAAGTGCACCGATTCGAGCCCGTCCGTCGGCAGCGAGAAGAGCGGTCTGTTCGCCGGGGCTAGAATGACATTCTAGGTCGCCCCGACGGCCTTTGTCAATCGAAAGGACATTTCCGGCACTGGACGGAACCCGGGGCGTAACCTAGCTTTGAGACGAGCTTACCACTGGTCCGTCGTCGGTTGCTATGCGTTTAACCACCCTCGTCATCCGCAATATCTTGAGGCGGCCTGCGCGATCGGCCCTGACCGTGGCCGGCGTGGCGGTCGCCGTGGCGGCTGTCGTTGCGCTGGTGGGTATCGCGAGGGGGTTTGAGGGGTCGCTTCGGGCGGTGTACGAGTCTCGTGGTGTGGACCTCATGGTCATTCGGGCGGGCAGCACCCAGCGATTCAGCAGCGTGCTCGACGAGAAACTGGGGGAAAAGATCGCCGCCGTGCCGGGGGTGGTCCAAGTCTCACCCGGACTGGCCGAGGTGGTGTCGTCTGAAGATACCGACACATCCGGCATTGTCATCCAGGGCATGCCGCTTGGGCAGGGGCCGCTCGACCAGTTGAACGTCGTGGCTGGCCGTCGATTGGCCCTCGGCGACAGCCGCTCGGTCATGCTGGGCAAGGTGCTTGCGCACGGACTCGGCAAGAGCGTCGGTCAGACCGTGGAAATCATGAAGGGACAGGCATATCGCGTCGTGGGGATCTACGACGCCTCCAACGTGTTTGAAAACGGCTCGATGGTCATGGCCCTTGGCGAACTGCAGGACTTCATGGGTCGCAAGGGCGAAGTGACTCATTTCAGCGTGATCACCGGCCCAAAGGATCGCCAATCGCTCGAATCGATTGCCGCTCGGATCAAGGCCCTGGCGTCGAATCTCGACGTGCTTTCCACGCGTCAGTACATCGAGACGTCGGTCGAGATCCGCACGGCCAGGGCCGCGGCCTGGCTTACGTCCACGATCGCCCTGGTGATTGGGGCGATCGGCATGGTGAACACCATGCTGACGGCTGTCTTCGAACGGACCCGCGAGTTGGCCATTTTGCAGGCCCTCGGTTGGCAGAACCGCCGCATCATTCAGATGATCCTTTTTGAGGCGGTGCTTCTGGCTCTGGCAGGTGCTGCATTGGGCACGCTGCTGGCGGTCGGCCTCACGCAATCGCTGTCCCGCCTCCCCGAAGCCGGACGCCTCATATCCGGCGATGTCGCTCCCGCCGTGATCGTCCAGGGATTCGTGCTCGCCCTGATCGTCGGCGTGGTGGGGGGAATCTATCCCGCCTTGCGCGCGATCCGGACTCTGCCGACGGAAGGGCTGCGCCATGAGTGACTCGCGGCCAGGCGGTGCGCTTCTGAAGGTGGAATGCGTCAGCAAGACGTATCAAGACGGGCAGGTCCGCGCCCTGTGCGAGGTTTCGTTGGACATCCGTCGCGGCGAGTTCGTCGCGATTATGGGACGAAGCGGCAGCGGCAAGTCGACATTGCTGAACATCCTCGGCGGGCTGGACCAACCGACTGCCGGCGAAGTGTACTTCGAGGGCCAGAGCCTGCGTTCGTTTCCCAACATGGCCTGGTTTCGCGCCCACAAGCTGGGATATGTCTTTCAATCGTTTCACCTGCTGCCCGTCCTGACCGCCCTGGAGAACGTGCAGGTCCCGATGTTCGAGACGCAGCATCGTCCGGCCCAAAGGCGAGAAAAGGCCGCGCGCCTGCTTGAACGGGTGGGCATCCGCCATCGGGCGACCCACCTGCCCAAGCAACTCTCGGTGGGAGAAAGGCAGCGCGTTGCCGTGGCCCGGGCGCTGGCCAACGACCCGGCGCTCATCCTGGCCGACGAACCGACCGGCAATCTCGACTCCGGCACCGCTCGGGAAATCCTGGAGTTGTTGGCGTCTCTGCACCGCGAACAAGGCGCGACGATCGTCATGGTCACGCACGACCCGGAGCTCGTGCCGTATGTCGATCGCGTGATCCGGATGAAGGACGGCCGAGTCGTCGGTTCGTGAGGAAGCGTGCGCCCACTCGGCCGCGTTCCAGAATCGGCTCAGGCGGTCACGGCGCAAGCGGACGCCGGTAGTCGGCTTTCGGCGCGGCTCGTATCGAGGGCCAACGTCATGGTGACGCTCCACCGGCCATCGGCGTCGGCCGCGACAAACCAGTGGGGCAACACGCATACCGACTGGTGCACCAACTCGAACCCGCCTTCCGATTGGCTCACGGTGGCGACCGGGTAGGTCCACAGAAGGGTCGGTTTCGAGAGCTTGAGACCGACGTCGATTCCCAGCCATTCGTCCACCAGGCCTAGCCCGAGTGCGTCGGTCAGATTCAACTGCGTGCCGAGTTGGCCGAGACGGTTCTGGTCGAGATCGTGGAAGTAGCGGTCGTCGGCCCCGGCTGGCAGTCCGGCAAAATTGAATTCCACACCGAAGTGCAGCGTCCGGTCGCGCGGAAGCCCTTCGAGCAAGTAGGCGATTTCCAACACCGGGCTCCCGGAGTTGAGCGTTACCCCCTTGGTGATTCGCACCGGCACGCCGTCGGCCATTCCTTCGCGGATCATCAGGACCTGGATGCGATCGGGATTACGCCGCACGCGGGCCTCGTACACCGCGCCGATGAAATCGCCGCGTTCGACGGCATGACCGCGGGAGGCGGCGTCCAACGTCAGGCCGCTATCGTAGAAATGATCCAGGAGGCTCTTGCGAAGATACGGATCGTACTGGAGTTGGCGGTCGAGCCCTTCCTGCTTGAAGACCACGCGATCGTGGATGCTCGCCACCTGGCCGTTGGCGGCGTTGGCGCCCGCAGCCACCTTGCGATGGTAGGCCTCGGACCGGCGGGTCAGCGTGGCCAACAGGTTGTGCCGGATCGCCCGGCAGTCCAACTCGTACATCTGCCCGCCGCAGCTCGGGGCCATGAGGGCCAGGAGCTTGTCGTTGGCGAGCTGCACCTCCTGGCAGGCGTCGAAATTGAAATCGTCGGCTTTGGCCTCGATCCAGGTTCGTTGCGGGCGAGTCGCCTGGTCCAACATGTTGTCCGCGGCGATCAGGTGATGGTAGACCGCATTGCGCAAGTGCGGCAAATAGATCCCGCCGAATGCCCCGTGCCAGTAGCTGCAGTTGCATTGGGCACGGTAGAGCTCGGTACGGGCCTGATCGATCAGTTCGCCCTCGTGGCCCGCGTCGACCGCCTCGGCCAGTCGCCGGCTGACGTGCATCATCCTCGCGTACATCTCGTTGGCTTCGGGGTACTTGACCTTGAAGTTTCGCCAGAAGCCGCCGCGCACGAACCTCTTCAGCCCCGGCCACCGCGGATCGTGCTCCATCTCGTGCGAGACCCAGTCATACACCTCCTGCTGCGAGACCGGCAGCGCCCATTCCGTCATTTCCCGGTAGCTGCTGTCGGGCAAATAGATCTTGCCGAGTGGCGGGACTTCGTCCGCGGCGTCGCCCAGCGTCGTGACCTCGATCCACTCGCGGTTGGCCACGATGGCGTCGAAGAACCGCTCCAACCAGCGGTCGGTGTAAACGTGCTTCTTGGTCTCGGGCCAGGTGCCGAACTTCTCGCCGTCGTCTCCGAAGACCGCCACGGCGTTGGGATGCTCTTGGGCCAGACGGTCGAGATACTGAATCGTCTCGTGGGGATCGGCGAAAGGAATCGTGTAACGCAGCCTCTCACTGCCCGGAAAGACGGTCAACACGCGACCGTCGTCCTCCGTCACGTAGCTGCCGTGGAGTTCCGCTTCGGTCAGGCCGGCGTTCTTGAAATGGAAATCGTCGAGCACCGTATACCGGATACCCGCATCCACAATGTCCTGCGTGAACGACTGTTCCCACACGCGCTCGGGGATCCACATGCCGCGCACGGTTGCTCCGAGGCGGTTCTCGAGCCAGCGGGTGTAGCTGCGAATCTGGCCCACGCGGTCCCGCGAGGGGATCATCGCCAAGATGGGTTCGTAGAAAGGTCCTCCGACGATTTCGATCCGCCCCTGGGCGACGAGCTTCGCCAATCGGTCAAGATACTCAGGGTGGGTGGAGTCGATCCACTCGATTAGCGAACCGCTCGTATGCAGCGAGATCCTCAGGCCCTCGTAGCGCGAGAAGACATCCAGAAATGGCAAATAGCTATCCTGGTACGCCTGCTCGAAAACGTGCTCGAAGTTGCCAATCGGTTGATGATTGTGCAGGACGATTGCGAAACGAATATGCTTGGCCATAGGGACTACAGAATCGCTAGCGGGGACAACGCGAAACGGGGCCTTCGAGGGACGGGATCGCCAACACGGCAGATTCAACCGAAATCGCTTGCACGAGGTTCACATCGGAGTATATCCGACCCCGGCTTTCGGCAATCCGCATGCTGTCTTCCTCGGCAGAAACAATCACTTCATCGGCAGCCGCGACCTATTTTATCCAGTTCCCCTGCGTGGAATATCTTATGAACGCGCCATTGCTTTCCGTCAGCCTGCTATGATGCGCGCGTGTCGTCGCCCCTGACGTCCAATCCTCGGTCACAGTTCGATGAATCACGATGAGATGGATAAACGAGGAGGTCTCGTGCGACCGGAGTGCATGGACATCCTTTCTTAATGGACACGTCGCGGAAGTGACGGATTCCTCGGGCGGGGACTGCATTTCTTCCGAACCCAATCACGCGACGGTCGTGAGACTCACTTGGCCGTGCACCAACCACCGCAAGATTCCAATCGCAACAGAAAGTCCGAAGATTCCCTCTATGCCAATGATAATGCCCTGACGCCCGGCTGTCGAATGGGGCTTCAGCGAATGATAGACGCCTATGCCGGACAGGCCAGGTGCTCGCGGCACTCGGCGGAAGAAGATGTGCGGACACGGAGGGCTGGGAAGAGGGCCGTGGCAGATGGCCGTCGCAATTTCTTCCACCCTGCTGTTCGCTTCGCTATCCGCCTAATCGATCACGGGCGTCGCAGCCCCGGATGCAACGCGCCGCACTCGGGCTACCGTCTCCTCGTACAGCGCCTCGTACTGCCTGGCCCGTTTGGCCCACGACCAGTCTTGACGCATCCCCGATGCCATCAACCGCTGCCATACGTCGGGGTGTCGATAAGCAGCCACGGCACGGCAGAGCGTTTCGCTTAGCGCCGCAGGGCTGTCCTCGCTGAAACTGAAGCCGTTGGCAGTGCCGTCTGCCAGCGTGGCTTCGGTGGTGTCGACAATGGTGTCCGCGAGCCCTCCGGTTTGACGCACGACCGGCACGGTCCCGTACCGCAGGCTGTACATCTGGTTCAGCCCGCACGGCTCGTAGCGACTGGGCATGAGGAACAGGTCTGCCCCGGCCTCGATGCGGTGGGCCAACGGGTCGGAGAAGTCGAGGCACACCGCCACTTTGCCGGGGAAACGCCGGGCGAGATTCTCAAAGAGTTCGTGGTAGCGTGGCTCTCCCTTGCCCAAGATAGCCCACTGCGCGTCGTTGGAAGTCACCCATTCCTGGATCACCTTGGCGGCCAGATCGAAGCCCTTCTGGTCGTCAAGCCTTCCGATGGCGCCAATCAACGGCACGTCGGGCCGCTGCTCCAGATGCAGTTCTCGCTGCAGCGCCGCCTTGCAGGCCAGCTTGCCCTGGGCCACGGTGTCCGCGGAATAGTGTGCCGCAAGGTGCTTGTCGGCAGCCGGGTTCCATGCGTGATCGTCGATTCCGTTGAGGATGCCCGACACGACAGCCCGTCGGTGCTGCAAGAGTCCCTCCAGACCGCGGCCAAATTCGGGAGTCTGGATTTCCTCCGCGTACCGCGGGCTGACGGTGTTGATTGCATCCGCGAACACCAGGCCCGTCTTCAGCAGATTCAGATGGCCGAAGAACTCCATCTGATGCCAATTGAAGTACTTCCAGTCGAGCCCTGTCAGGAGCATGTCCCAGTGCCAGAATCGCCCTTGGTAGGCGATATTGTGGATCGTGAACAGGGATGCGATTCGCTGGTAGCGCGGCAGTGAACGATACTCAATCTTGAGATACGCCGGAAGCAGCCCTGTCTGCCAATCGTTGGCGTGGATCACATCGAGATCCAGTTCCAACAGCCTGACCGCCTCCATCACCGCGCGGCAGAAGAAGACAAATCGCTCGCAGTTGTCAGGATAGTCCTCACCGTCCTGGCGATACAACTCAGGACGGTCATAGTACGCCGCCTGCTGGACCAGGTAGACAGGCACGTCGCTGTTTGGCATGCGACTCTTCAGCAAGTGGCCTGTCACCGTCTTGCTGCCAATGGGCACAATGAAGTCGATGCCGAGGGGTTCAGCGCGGACCCCGCAGTAGCGCGCCTGGCGGTACGCCGGCAAGATGACGGCGGTCGTGTGTCCCTGACGGGCCAACTCGACGGGCAACGCCCCGCAGACGTCGGCGAGCCCGCCGGTCTTGGCAAAGGGGACAGCCTCGCTGGTGGCCATAAGGATATTCACGCTGCGCAGCTCCATTCGCTAGAGGGGGACACACATTGACCGGCTGTGGAATTCTACCGGCGCAATCCAATGCCTCTACTAGAACTTTACTACAGAATCGGAAGTCTGGGGTGTTTGAAGAGAGTTTGAAAGAGAAATGGGCCACACAAAAGTCCGACGTTTCTCGAGAACGGACTGTTGACGCGAGAGAACGGACGCGCGGAACGGGGATCGACTCATGCCGGCGGAGTCAGCCCGAAATCGGCGATGGTGAAGAGGGCAGCGAACGGGTAGCCGCGTCGCGAGAATGTCTCTGCCCCACCCTCCATCCGGTCCACGATGCCGATGACGCGTGTCACCTTGAGCCCATAACCCTCAGCTCGCTCGATGGCGGTCAGAGACGACCCGCCCGTGGTCACCACGTCCTCAACAACCGCCACCTCATCCCCCGGGCGCACGGGCCCCTCGACGAACTGGTTGGTGCCGTGGCCTTTCGACTCTTTGCGGATCATGAACCCTCGGATTGGCGTGCCGCGCACCGCTGACATCGTGACCACAGCGGCAGTAATTGGGTCCGCCCCAATCGCCATCCCTCCCACGGCCTGAGGCATTCGGTCCTGGGCAAGCAGATCGAGAATCCCTTCGGCCACCAACCTTGAGCCCGCTGGGTCCAACGTCACATGCTTGCAGTCGAGGCAGTAACTCGCCTTCTTCCCCGACGCGAGCGTGAAGTTGCCGAAACGCAGGGCTTTTTCTCGGATCAACGCGGCCAGGGCATCGCCGTGGT
>CAZFKF010000117.1:0-9466 GCA_964518805.1 uncultured Planctomycetaceae bacterium
ACGGCAAGGCCGCGGAACGCAAGAAGCTCAAAGTAGATAAAGACGTCGACTGCTGCGGCAAGTTCGACATTCGCGACGAGTCGCTCATGGTGGGGGCGGATGGCGGGCTTGGCAACGCGTATCTCTACGTTCGCACACGCAAGATCGAGGTCTGTCCCGAAATCGAGGCGTCCTTGCCCAAGCAGGTCAAGCTCGACAATCGCGACTGCATCTTCAAGCCCCATTGCATGACGATCTGGTACGGCAAGCAGGAGTTCTACATCCTCAATTCCGATCCGATTGCCCAGAACGTCGACTTCCGGCCCTTGGGCGACCTTCCGGCGAACCTCATTTTGTCGCCGGCCCCGGGCAAGAACGTCGATGCGACCTGGAAATTCAACAAGTCGCAGATTGTACCGGTGCCCATCGCCTGCAACTATCATCCGTGGGAGAGCGCCTACATCCTGCCGCGCGACAATCCCTACGCGGCGGTTTCGGCCGCGGACGGGACGTTCCGCATCGCGAGGCTGCCGGTGGGGAAGGTCGAGTTCCAGGCCTGGCACGAGCGCATGGGCTATCTCGATACGCCCCAGTGGAAGCGGGGACGATTCGAGATGGAAATCAAGCCCGGCACGAACGATCTGGGGACGATCAAACTCCCTCCCGCCCGGTTCGAGAAGTAGGGACGGGTATGGAAAGCACGAGCGATCCGCCCTCCGCTTCCGGCCACCAGCGATCGGCTTTCCGCTTTCTGCTTTTCCCCCTCCGCCTTTTCGCTGCGAGCTTCGTCGCCTTGGCGGCTGCCGGCTGCTGGCGGTCGCCGTCGGTCGAGTTTCCGCTGAACCTGGAGGGGCGAGCGTCCGAGGCCATCACCGCCCAGCAGGCGGCGGCTGTGCGGCAGACTCTAGCCGAGTTGTTCGGCACGCCCAACGAGCCTCGGGTGCCCGAAGGAGTCGCTCTCGATCGGGAGCTTTTGGCTTGGGCCGCGGGCGCGGTGGCGGGCGACGCCCAGGGGCGGCAGCGAGGGCTGTTTCGTCGCCACTGCGTCACCTGTCACGGAACGGCGGGCGACGGGGCGGGTCCGGCCGCGGCTGTGCTGGAGCCTTATCCGCGCGACTATCGCAACGGGATCTTCAAGTACACGTCCACCCGGGCCGGGGCCAAGCCGGTTCCCAGGGACCTCGAACGGGTTCTTTATCGCGGCATTCAGGGCACGGCCATGCCCTCGTTCGCCCATTTGAAGCCCGAGGAAAGCGCGGCCTTGCTGGAGTACGTGCGATACTTGAGCATCCGCGGCGAGACCGAGCTCTTCGTGCTCCAGCAGGTGATCGACGAGCAGTCGCCCCTGCCCTTAGACATGCAGGCGGTCATGGAGGATGGCGTGCTTCCTGCCGCCGAATCGTGGCTCATGCCCCAGCGGCGCGCGGCCGAACTGATCGTGGAACCACCGCCGCGGCCGCCGGTCGAGCGGCCCGACGTGCTCGCCGCTTCCGTGGCCAAAGGCCGCCAGTTGTATCTTGCCAAAGAGTCGCAGTGTGTAAAATGTCACGGCTCCGACGGCGACGGCAACGGCGAGGAGAAGGAGCTTTACGACGACTGGAACAAACGCAAGCTGGGAACAACGCCTGAGGAGACCGCGGCCCGCGCCCAACTCTTCAAGCTTCCGCTCCAGAGGTTGCGTCCCCGCGATTTCCGGCAGGGAGTATTCCACGGGGGCGCCGGTCCGGCCGACCTGTACTTGCGGATCTGTGTGGGAATCAAGGGAACGCCGATGCCCGCTGCCGGCCCCGCCCCGGGTAGCCAGGGAGCCCTGAATCCCGACGAGATCTGGAACGTGGTCGATTACGTGCGGTCGCTTGTGAAGGAGAGCGAAAAGTAAAGTCGAGGGCAGAGGGCGGAGTGACGCGCGGAATGTTGGGCGGGGGCTTCCGTTTAGCCGCCGGACTTGTCCGGCGGTAGAATGCAGGATCAAATCGCCGCCATCGAGCACCAACCACGAACCACCCCCGCCGTGAAACGTCATCCCTCTTCCATCCTCGATCCTTCCTTCTCCCACGTTCTCGCCTGGGCTGTGGTGTGCGTGGTGTTCCCGCTGATTTGGATGGGCGGGTTCGTGACCACGTACAAGGCCGGGATGGCCGTGCCCGACTGGCCCACGACCTACGGATACAACATGTTTCTGTATCCGCTGGAGAGTTGGCTCAAGGTGTGGGATGTGTTTCTGGAGCACAGCCATCGGTTGGTGGCCTCCTCGGTGGGCATGCTCGCGATCGCCCTGGCCGTGGTGCTCTGGCTGGCCGAGCGGCGACGCTGGATTCGCTGGCTGGGGGTGATCGTCGTCGCAGGGGTCTGTTTTCAGGGTGTGCTGGGGGGCCTGCGCGTCGTGGCCGATGAACGACTCCTGGCCAAGATCCACGGTTGCACCGCGCCCGTGATCTTCGCCCTGGCCGCGTCGCTGGTGACGTTCACGTCGCGAGCGTGGCGCGAAGCGTTCGCCGGACGGATGGGCGCCCCGGCATTGGGAACGTTCTCAAAGCTTGCCTTGGCCGTGACAGTCGCAGTCTATCTGCAAATTGTGGCCGGCGCCCAGTTGCGGCATCTTGTGCCCCAGGAACAGACCTTCTGGTTCGCGGTGTGGGTCTGGATTCACGTGATCGTTGCCGGGCTCGCGGCTTGCGGCGTCGTGTGGATTGTCTTTCAGGCGAGATCCGGCGCACACTCCGCGCCGATCGTGGTCCGCAGGGCCCGCCTCCTGGCCGGACTGATGCTCGTTCAATTGCTCCTCGGCGCGGCGACCTGGGTCACCAACTACGGCTGGCCCGTGTGGTTCACTCGGTACGTTTGGACGTTGGAATACACGGTGGTCGCGGGCGGCCCATGGCAGGCGTTGCTCACCACGGCCCACGTGGCGGTCGCGTCGCTGGTGCTTGTGACATCGCTTTCGCTGACGCTCTGGTCCCTGGTGCCGCCGCCGGCCGGAGGACAACCTCCGCAATGACGCACCATCCAAACCCATGTGAACCCGACAACCGTAGGATGGGGCTCCGACCGGTTCCGAAGCCGCAGGACGGGTCGGAGACCCATCCTGCGGCCAATCGCATCCTTGGCGTGGTGGTCGACTTCTGCCGCCTGACGCGGCCGGGGATCGTGGCCATGGTGCTGGTGACGATGAGCGTGGCGGCCTTCTTGTCCAATCCCGCGCAGCCGCACTGGGCGCAGCTTGTCCATGCCCTGGTGGGAGCGGCCCTGGTCATCTCCGGGGCGATCGCCCTGAACCAGCGCATCGAACGGACCTCGGACGCCCGGATGGTTCGCACGGCGCTCCGGCCGTTGCCTTCAGGCAGGCTGACCAGCGGCCAGGTCACGGCGTTCGGTGCGGCGACCACGGGGGCTGGCGTCGTGTACTTGGTGCTCTTCGCCCCGCCCGCCGTCTGGCTGCTGACGGCGGCGAGTTGGACCGTCTACGTCTGGATGTACACCCCGCTCAAGGCCCGCTCGGCATGGCAGACGCCCTTGGGCGCCGCGGCCGGAGCAATGCCTACCCTCATCGGCGCGGCAGCGGCTGGCGCGACGCCGCTGGGCCTGATGCCCTTGATTCTTTTCGGCATTGTCTTTTTCTGGCAGTTTCCCCACGCCATGGCCATAGCCTGGCTCTACCGCGCCGACTTTGCAGCGGCCCGTCTGAAGGTTGCCAGCGTGGTCGATCCCTCGGGCAGGACGGCCGCACGCCTTTCCTTGATCGGCGCCGCGGCCCTGCTGCCGGTGAGCGTGGCGCCCTGTCTCGACGGTCGTGTGGGATGGAGATACGCGGCGGCGGCGCTGGCGTTCGGCCTGGGATACCTCGCCTGCGCCGCGGCGTTCGCCCGGCATGCGGTCGACGCGAGGGCAAGACTTCTGCTCTGGGGCTCGCTGGCCTATCTACCCGCCATCTGCGCCGCGTTGGTCTTCGCGATTTGGTGAAAGGGCACCTCGATGCGGTCGCGCGATGCAGACGGCGCACTCCCTTCCACCGTTCGGGACCTTGTCCGTATACTGAAGGGTGTTGGGAAGATGGCGACGGTGGGCGTTGCGGGAACCGCAACGGCTTGGTCACCGGCGCACAGAATCGACATCCCGGAGCGATCGTAGCGTTGTCCGTTTCTTGCAGGATCTCGAAGCTTGTTTGGGGTGTGTGCGCCCTGTTCGCTTTGCCGTCGGCGGCTGTCGGACAGGGGGGCAATTTCGTGCCCGAGCGACGCTACGAACTCTCGGAGTCTGTTCAGCTCGACCGGGCCGGCGGCAACGTGATCAAGGCCCTCGAACAGGCCAGGGCTTATGTGGCCGACAAGCAATACGGCGAGGGGGTCGGCATCCTGATGCAGGTGATGGACGCCTCGGGCGGGAAACTGGTGCGCGTGGCGCCCACCCGATACCTCCCCGTGCGCGCCGCCTGCCAACTGCGGTTCGTCTCGCTTCCGCCGGAGGGCCTGGCCTTGTATCGCCGCCGCGTCGACCCGGAAGCCAAACGGCTTTACGAAGAGGGCCTGGCTCAACGCGACCGGCGGCGACTCTTGGAGGTGGCCGACCACTATCTGGCCAGCAGTTGGGCCGATCAGGCGTTGGACGTCTTGGGCGAGATGGCCTTGGAATCGGGAGACCCTGCCGCGGCCCGGTCGTTCTGGGAACGGACCGTGCCGATCGCGGAAAGCGCCGGCCAATCAGAGGCAGCGCGGGTTGCCGACCCTTCCCACAAGGCGGCGAACGCGAAGGGCGATCCGCAGCCGATTGCGGGACGGGTCGGAGACCCATCCTACCTGGCCGTGCCGGACACGGATCTGGATCTCGCGGCCGTGCGTGCGCGGCTCGTGCTGGCCTCGATCCTGGAGGGGTCCGCATGGCGGGCAGCAGACGAATTGGCCCGATACACAAAACTGCACCCCGACGCCCGCGGCTGGCTTGGCGGCCGGCAAGTGCGCTATGTCGATGCGCTGACGAATCTAATCGCCGAGAGTGCCCGATGGCCACGCCCGGCGCACGGCAGCGATTGGCCGACGTTCGCCGGTTCGCCGTCGCGCAATGCCGTTGCCGCCACGGCCCCCGATGTGGCGGACCCCGTGTGGCGCGTGGCGTTGCGGCGCGCGGAAGGCACGCGCAAGCTCGGCGCCGAACCTGTCAGCCGGCCTGCGCGCGTGGCCGAAGATGTGAAGAATCCGCTGAGCTTCTTTCCCGTGGTGTCGGGCGGAAGGGTATTCGTCAACAAAGGCAACGAGGAAATCCTGGCCCTCGATCTGGCGACGGGAAGGCCGGCATGGGGTTCGAATGCGGCGGTTTTCCAACAAGAGATGGAGAACCAGAGCGCCAAAGACCGACGAGCGTCCGAAGGGCTCGGTGTGGCAAGGTTCACCGCGACCGTGTTCGGCGATCGGCTCTATGCGCGCATGGGATCGCCGATCACGAGTCGGCCCCACGGCGCTGCGGCGTCGGCAAACGCCGGTTTCCTGATCGCTCTCGATCTGGCCAGCCAAGGACGCCTGGCGTGGAAGGCCGAGCCCGAGCCGGGCTGGGCCTTCGAGGGCTCGCCCGTGGCCGATGCCTCGGGTGTCTACGTGGCCATGCGTCGCAGTGAGGTCCAGCCCCAGGCTTATGTGGCGTGTTTCGACGCCGAGGGCGGGCAGCTTCGCTGGCGTCAGTTCGTCTGCGCCGCCGACACCCCCGCCCGGGGCGTGCTGCCAGAGATCACGCACAGCCTCCTGACACTCCATCGAGACGCGCTGTACGTGAACACGAACTTGGGCGCCGTGGCGTCTCTGGATGCCACTGATGGCCGGCTGCGTTGGGTGAGCCTCTATCCTCGCGACCTGAAGGGCGATTTGGCGAAGCCTCCCCCCCATGCATGCAGGGACCTTGCACCGTGTTTGGTGGACCGTGGCCAGATCTACATTGCGCCTGCTGATGCCCGATCGGTGTTCGCCCTCGACGCGGCTTCCGGGCAGGTGCTGTGGCAGAGTGGGCCGGAATTGGAGGACGTTGTCCACCTGTTAGGGGTAGCAAACGACTCTCTCATTGCCAGCGGGAACCGCTTGTACTGGATCGGCCTCAAAGAGTCGGAGCAGGGACGCGTAAAACACGTCTGGCCCGACGGCGCGGCGAAGCTGGGGTACGGTCGTGGCCTACTGGCGGGGGGTTGCGTCCTCTGGCCAACGCGGGAGAAGATCTATGTGTTCGATCAGGCCACCGGACGTCCGAAGAAGGCCGTCGATCTGACGCCTCGAGGCGCCAGCGGCGGCAACCTTCTGGTGGCCGGAGGCCGATTGTTGATCGCCACGCCCCAAGAGTTGATTGCACTGGGCGGTCCAGCGGTGGAAAACGCGAGACCAGCGGTTGCGGACCTAAGGAACGCGATTGTCGGTTCCTCAGAGGTTGTTGCAGCGCGCAGAAGATGAGGCTCATCCTGACCCCTGAATCCTGAACCCCATGCAGCACGACGACATTGATGCGGTGAACCGGCTCCACGCGGCCTATCGCGCCATCTGCGAGCAGTTGGGCCGGGTGATCGTGGGCCAGCAGCAGGTGATCGAGGAGTTGTTGGTGGCCATGTTCGCCCGCGGGCATTGCCTGCTGGTCGGGGTGCCCGGTCTGGCCAAGACGCTCATGATCCGCACGCTCGCCGACACGCTGGCACTGCGGTTCAGTCGGATTCAGTTCACGCCGGACCTGATGCCCTCGGACATCACGGGCACGGAGGTCATCCAGGAGGACCGGGTCTCGGGCACGCGCGAGCTGCGATTCCTGCCCGGACCGATCTTCGCCAACGTGATCCTTGCCGACGAGATCAACCGCACGCCGCCCAAGACCCAGGCCGCCCTGCTTGAGGCGATGCAGGAGCATCAGATCACCATCGGCGGCCAGCGACACGTACTCGGCGAACCGTTTTTCGTCCTGGCCACGCAGAACCCCATCGAGCAGGAAGGCACCTATCCGCTGCCCGAGGCGCAGTTGGATCGGTTCATGTTCAACACGTTTGTCGATTATCCGGACGAAGAGGAAGAGTTCCAGATCGTCAAACGGACCACGGCCGACGTGATGGCCGAGGTGACGCCCACGCTGAAGGCCGACGAGATCGTGGCCTTGCAGCGGATCGTGCGGCGGGTGCCGGTGGCCGACCACGTGGTGCGTTACGCCCTGCGCCTGGCCCGTGCGACGCGCCCCAGCCGGCCCGATTCGCCCCAGTTTGTACGCGACTACGTGACATGGGGCGCGGGACCGCGGGCGAGCCAGTACCTGGTGCTGGGGGCCAAGGCGAGGGCGGTGCTCCAGGGCCGGTTTGCCGCCGGCTGCGACGACATCCGCGCCGTGGCCCCGCCCGTGCTGCGGCACCGCATCCTGACCAATTTCAACGCCGAGGCCGACCGCGTCAAGTCCGACGACATCGTTCGCCGGCTGATCGAATCGGTTGCGGTCGACGAAGACAGAGCCACCGGTGGAAAACTTCCAGAACTTTTTGGATCCGCAAGTCCTGGCACGCCTTGAGGGCCTGTCGCTCCGCGCCCGGCGGATCGTCGAAGGATACGTTGCCGGCGTGCACCGCAGCCCGTACCACGGCTTCTCGATCGAGTTCGCCGAGCACCGCGAGTATGCGCCCGGCGACGATCTGCGGTACCTCGACTGGAAGGTCTTCGGACGAACCGACAAGTTCTATTTGAAGCAGTTCGAGGAAGAGACGAACCTGGTGTGTTCACTCTTGCTGGACACCAGCCAGAGCATGTGCTACCGGAGCCAACAGGCGGCGATGTCGAAACTGGATTACGCCAGGGCAGCGGCCGCCGCCCTGGCGTATCTCGTCCTTCGGCAACAGGACAGCGTGGGGCTGGTGACGTTCGACCATCAGGTCCGCGCGTCGCTCCGCCCCAGCGGCAATCCGTCGCATTTCAAAGAGCTGATCCGCGTGATGCAGGAGTCGGTCGCCGAGCGGAAGACCGCTGCGGGGGCGATCTTCCACGAGTTGGCCGAACGGTTCCGCAGGCGGGGAATCGTGGTCGTCTTCAGCGATCTGTTCGACGAGGTCGATTCGCTGCTCGCCGGGTTGAAGCATTTCCGCCACCGCCGCCACGAGGTGATCCTGTTCCACGTGCTCGACCCGGCCGAACTGGAGTTCCCCTTCCACGATCCAACGAAGTTCCGCGGCCTGGAGGGCTGGGCCGACGTGACGGTCGAGCCGAGGGCTTTGCGCCGAGCGTACCTCGACCAGTTCGAGCGGTACGTTCGCCGGCTCCAGCAAGGCTGCCGCTTGGCGCAGATCGACTACGTGCTCCTGCGAACCGACCGCTCGCTGGAGTTGGCCCTGTCAAGCTACCTCGCGTCGAGGTCCAGAAGGTCGGCGTAGCCGCCGGGCAAGCCCGGCGGTCGCTCGAAGCATAACGATGGATCCACTCCGCCACGTGCCGTTGTTTGCGTTCACGCTCACCCATCCGGCGATGCTGGCCTGGCTGGCGGTTGCGGCTGCGCCGATCGTGATCCACCTGTGGAGCCGGCGCCGCTACCGCGAGACGACCTGGGCGGCCATGGAATACCTGGCGGCGGCGCTGCGCCAGACGCGCCGCCGCCTGCTCATGGAACACTGGCTGCTCCTGGTCGTGCGCACGCTCATCGTCCTCCTGGTCGTGCTGGCGGTGGCCGAGCCGCTTGCCGAAATGGGCGGGCTGGCGGCATCGCCGGGCGAGCGGCGACACTGCGTGCTGGTCCTCGACGGCTCGTTCTCGATGGCCTACGTCTCCGGCGACAAATCACGTTTCGAGCGGGCTAAGGAAATCGCTGCCCGGATCGTTCAGGAAAGCTCCCAGGGCGACGGTTTCACGCTCGTGCTCATGAGCAGTCCACCGCGGGTCGTGGTGGGCAAGCCGGCCCTGGAGTCTCGCGACTTCCTCAAGGAGTTGAGCCTTCTGGAACTGCCGCACACGACGGCCGACCTGCCCGGCACGCTCCGGGAGGTCGAACAGGTTCTCGTGACCGCGCGTCGCGACGAGCCCGGGCTGACGCGCGAGGAGGTCTATTTCCTCACCGACTTGGGCCGCGTGGGTTGGGGGATGGATCGCACCGACGCCGCCACGGCGGCCGAGTTCCGCCGCCGAAGCGAGCGATTGGCCGCGTCCGCTACGCTGGTCGTGATCGACGTGGGCCAGCCCAACGCCGAGAATCTCGCCGTGACGGCGGTCCGTGCCCGAGAGCCCTTTGCCACGCTTTCGCACGATTTCGAGATCGAGGCCACGGTCACGAGTTTTCCGCCGCGAGCCCATTCGCGGCGGCCGGTGGAATTGCGGGCCGACGGCCGTCGCGTGACGCAGCAGACGGTCGACATCCCCGCCGTCGGCGAAGCGAGGGTCAAGTTCTCCTATCGGTTCGACGCTGCCGGCGACCACGTCCTGGAGGTCCGCGTGGAAGGCGATCTGCTGGAAGTCGACAACCATCGATGGATTTCGGTGCCGGTGAAGCAGTCGATTCCGGTCCTGTG
>CAZFKF010000118.1:0-9447 GCA_964518805.1 uncultured Planctomycetaceae bacterium
CGGTTCTTCATGCAGTTCACCCAGAACGAATCGTGCGGCAAGTGCGTGCTCTGCCGCGAGGGGACCAAGCAGATGCTGGCCCTCATGGACGACGTGATCGAAGGCCGGGCCGACGGCCACACCCTGGAGTTGCTCACCCAGTTGGCCCAAACGGTCCGCAAGGGTTCGCTGTGCGGGTTGGGCAAGACGGCCCCCAACCCGGTGCTGGCCACGCTACGGCACTTCCGCGCCGAGATCGAGGCCCACGTGTTCCAGAAGCGCTGCCCGGCCGGCCAGTGCAAGGCCCTGGCCCGGCCCGAAATCCTCGCCGAAAAGTGCAAGGGCTGCACGGTCTGCGCCAAGAAGTGCCCGGTGGGCGCGATCAGCGGCGAGCGCAAGCAACCGCACCGGATCGACGCCGCAAAGTGCATCAAGTGCGGGGCCTGCGCGCCGGCCTGCAAGTTCCAGGCGATCGTGGGGGTATGACCTGCCGAGGAGGCCCAGAGACAACGGGGACCGGCTCCCGACGCCGGGGACAATTGCTGGAGGCGTGGGCTGTCGCGTGACGCCGTCCCCGTTTCTCCGGGCCTGAATTGAGACACGACGAAGCAGCGCAAGAAGCGACAGAAAGGACCTTTGAACCATGAATCCCAAGCCCACCCTGACGATCGATCACATGGTCGTGCCCATCGAGGGTGAACGCAACCTGCTCGACCTGGCCCGCAAGGCCGGGATCGATATTCCCACGTTCTGCTATCATTCGCAGTTGAGCATCTACGGCGCGTGCCGGTTGTGCTTGGTGGAGGTCGAAGGCCGCGGGATCGTAGCCAGTTGCTCGATCGCGCCCGAGGCGGGTATGAAGATCCGCACCCGCACCGAAGAGATCCGGCAGATGCGCAAGATCGCCCTGGAGTTGATCCTGGCGAACCACGAGCAGAACTGCCCGACCTGCCCGAAGAGCGTCAACTGCGAATTGCAGCGGCTCACCAAGCGCCTGGGCGTGCGCGAGGTCCGCTTCAAGCCCACGTACCAGCCGATGCCCATCGACGACTCCTCCCCGTCCCTGGTGCGCAACCCCAACAAGTGCATCCTCTGCGGCGACTGCGTGCGGGCGTGCGAGGAGATCCAGGGGGTCGGGGCGATCGACTTCGCCTACCGCGGGGCCCAGGCGTGCGTCATGCCGGCCTTCGGCAAGAACCTCGACGAAGTGGAATGCGTCAATTGCGGGCTGTGCGCCACGGTCTGCCCCACCGGCGCGCTGACCCCCAAGTCCGAGGTCGACCCGGTCTGGCAGGCCCTCGAGAACCCGAAGAAGAAGGTCGTGGCGCAGATTGCCCCCGCGGTCCGCGTGGCGCTGGGCGAGGCGTTCGGCATCGAGCCGGGGAGCATCGAGACCGGCCGCATCGTGGCCGCCCTGAAGGCCCTCGGGTTCGACCAGGTCTACGACACCAGCTTTGCTGCCGATCTGACGGTCATCGAAGAAGCCAACGAGTTCCTTCACCGCAAGACGCACAACGAGCGCCTGCCGCAGTTCACCTCCTGCTGCCCGGCCTGGGTCAAATACGCCGAACAGTTCTGTCCCGACATGCTGCCCAACCTCTCAAGCTGCCGCTCTCCGCAGCAGATGTTCGGCTCGCTGGGCCGGCAGATCCTGCCGGAGCAGCTTGGCGTGGCCCCCGAGGACCTGGTGATCGTCTCGATCATGCCTTGCACGGCGAAGAAATTCGAGGCCAAACAGCCGAAGTTCGCGCGGAACGGTCAGCCCGACGTCGATTTCGTGCTTACCACCCAGGAACTTGCGCACATGATCGAAGAGGCGGGCCTGCGCTTCCAGGACCTGGAGCCGCAGTCACTCGACATGCCCATGGGCTTCAAGACCGGCGCCGGGGTGATTTTCGGCGCCACCGGCGGAGTCACCGAGGCCGTGCTCCGCTACGCGATCGAGAAGATCAAGGGCGTGCGGCTGGACGGGTTCGACTTCCACGAAGTCCGCGGCGAAGAGGGACTGCGCGAGGCCACGATCACGGCCAACGGCGCAACGCTGAAGCTCGCCGTGGTCCACGGCTTGAAGAACGCCGCCACGCTGGTCGACAAGGTCCGCAAGGGCGAGGCCCAGTGCGACCTGATCGAAGTCATGGCGTGCCCGGGCGGTTGCGTGGCCGGGGCCGGCCAGCCGGTCTCGCGCAACGGCCACGCCAAGAAGCTCCGCACCAAGGGGCTCTACTCCGCCGACAAGATGATGCAGTTGCACAAATCGCAGGACAACCACATCGTGGCCGAATGCTACGCCAAGCACATGGACGGCCAGCCCGGCTCGCACAAGGCCCACGCGTGGCTGCACACCGAATACCAGAACCGCCGCCGCATCCTCGGGGAACCGCTGACGATCCTGGACGTCGGGCCGCAGAAGAAGCTGGTCGTCTCGGTCTGCGTGGGAACCAGTTGTTTCCTCCGCGGCTCGCAGACCCTCCTGCGGTCGCTGGTCGACTACATCCAACAGCAGGGGCTCGACGACCAGGTCGAGGTCCAGGCCACGTTCTGCTTCGAGCGCTGCGATCGCGGGCCCACGATCCACGTCGGCGGGCACACCGAAGAGCATTGCACCTTGGAGCGGGCGTGCGAGTTGATCGCCGAACACCTCAATCAGGTCGCCGCCTGACGCCCTGTCGCCGCGAAGCAACCGCGGCGTAGGATGACGGAACGTAGGTTGGGTCTCCGATCCGACCTTGCAGTGGCGACGAGTTGGAAAACCGGACGGATCGGAGGCCCGTCCGACGGAGACGCTTCGCATGGACAACCCGGCCCGACAGGTCGTTTTCACCAACAAGGCCCAGTGCCGCGACTGCTATCGCTGCGTGCGGGTGTGTCCGGTCAAGGCGATTCGCATGCACGACGGCCAGGCCAACGTGGTCGACGACCGCTGCATCCACTGCGGCACGTGCGTGCGCCAGTGCCCGCAGGGGGCCAAGACGTTCCGCAACGACGTCGACCATACGGTGCGTCTGTTCGAGCCGGGGGCGAAGGTGGCGGCGAGCCTTGCCCCGTCGTTTGCGTCCGTGTATCCGCCGTCGCAGCACCGCCGGCTGGCATCGGCCCTGCGGCGGTTGGGTTTTTCGCACGTGTCCGAGACGGCGATCGGGGCCTACGCGGTCGCGCAGCAGACGGCCCGCTTCGCCGATCACCATCCCAACGCCCCGTGCTTGTGCACCGCGTGCCCGGCCTTCGTCCGCTACGTGGAGCGGTACCGCTCGCACCTGCTGCCGTACTTGGCGCCGGTCGTTTCGCCCATGCTCGCCCACGCCAAGCACCTCCGCGTCCGTTTGGGCGACGACGCGAAGGTCGTCTTCATCGGCCCGTGCGTGGCCAAGAAGTCCGAGGCCGAGCGGCCCGAGCACGCGGGCCTGGTCGATGCCGTGCTGACCTTCGCAGAACTCAACGAATGGTTCGATCGCGAAGGAATCGATCTGTCGGCCTGCGAGGAAAGCGATTTCGACGAGGCGCCGGCCGGCGACGCGCGGCTCTTCCCGCTGGAAGGCGGCTGCGTGCGCACGGCGGGCTGGGCCGCCGACCTGCTGTCTGGCGACGTGGTCGTGGCCAGCGGCTTCGACGAGATCTGCACGGCCCTGGACGGCATCGGCCGCGACGGCGGACCTCACGTCATCGAGCCCTTGTTCTGCCCGCAGGGCTGCATCAACGGGCCGGCTATCTCCGGCGACCGCAACCCCTTCGCCCGACGCCACGATGTGCTGGACTACGCAGCGGCGAACCAAGGCCGGTCGCCCGACGGGACCCCGCTGCCCAACCTCTTCACCTTCTTCGAGGTCTACCAGTCGCCTCAGTCGCCGATCTCGGAGGAAGAGATCCGCCGCGTGCTGGAAATGACCGGCAAGGCCCGCAGCGAGGACCAGCTCAACTGCGGAGCGTGCGGCTATCCCACGTGCCGCGACAAGGCCGTGGCCGTGCTCCGCGGCATGGCCGAGCCGGAGATGTGCATCCCGCACATGAAGCGGCTGGCCGAGCAGCGCATCGACCGCATCATCGAAACCAGCCCCAACGGCATCGTGATCCTCGACGAGCAACTCCGCATCCTCAACATGAACCCCGCCTTCCGACGATTCTTCATGTGCTCCGAGGCGATCTACGGGCAGCCCATCGCCTATCTTATCGATCCCGAGCCGTTCGAGCGTCTGGCCACTGGGCAGGAATCGCTCATCGACACCACGGTGGAGCACGCGAAATACAACCTCGTGTGCCACCAGATCATCTACCCGCTTCGCGAGGAGCGGCAGTACGTCGGCATCTTCGTGAACATCACCAACAGCCGCATGAGCCAGGAGCGGCTCGACCGGCTGCGTTCGCAGACCGTGCTCCAGGCGCGGGAACTGCTCGAACACCAGATCCAGATGGCCGAGCAACTGGCGCGGTTCCTCGGCGAGAGCACGGCCAAGGGCGAGGATCTGGTCGAAAAACTGATGCTCCTGGCCGAACGCGAAGGCGGGCCGGCCGACGAGAAGAGAGGCCAATGGTTGCGGGATACGTACACATCGAAGTAGAAACGGCCCAGAGCCCCAAGAGGCCGGACACGCCGTGCGGCGACGTGGTGGACTGCCGGCGCAGCGCGGCCGCGACCACCCTGGTCTGCGCCGACGGCATCGGCTCGGGCATCCGCGCCCGCGTCGCCGCCCAGATGTGCTCGTGCCGCGTGCTCGAACTGCTCTCGTTGGGCTTCTCGCTCCGCAAGGCGTTTGCGGCGGTGGTCCGCACCATGGAGCAGAACCGGGCCCCGGACCGCACGTTCGCCGCCTTCAGCGCGGCCCGCGTGCGCAACGACGGCATGGCCACGATCGTCTCCTACGAATCGCCGCCGCCGATCCTCGTCAGCCGGCGCCACGCGGCCGCGCTGCAGCAGTCTCCGGTGGAACTGGGCGGGGCCCTGGCCCTGGAGGCCAACTGTTACCTCGAGCCGGGCGACGCGCTGCTGGTGACCAGCGACGGCATCACGCAGGCCGGGCTGGGGTGCGGCCTGGCCAACGGCTGGCAGACCGAGGGCGTGGTCCGCTTCATCAACGACCGGCTCGTCGAAGGCCTGTTGCCCAAGGAGATTCCGCAGGCCGTACACCGCCACGCCCGCCGCCTGTGGACCCAAGGTGGCGACGATTGCACCGCCTCGCTGGCCTTGTGCCGCCGCGGGCAGATCGTCAACGTGCTCACCGGCCCGCCGGCCCACCAGGCCCACGATGCCCCGCTCGTGCATCGCTTCATGCAGTCCGAGGGAATCAAGGTCGTGTGCGGCGGCTCGACGGCCAAGATGGTCGCCCGCGTCCTGAACCGCAGGATGGAGGTCGAGCAGGAATCGTCGAGCCTCGTGGCCCCCCCGCACTACGCCATCGAAGGCGTGGACCTGGTGACCGAAGGGGCGGTCACGCTCAACCAGGTCTACAACGTCTTCGACGAAGACATCCGGGCCTTGAAGGAATACAGCGGCGTGACCGAACTGTGCGCGCTGCTGCACATCGCCGACCGCGTGAACCTCATCCAGGGCGGCGCCCAGAACACGGCCAGCGAAGATATCTCGATGCGCCAGCGCGGCATCCTCACCCGCGACCGCATCCTCCCCCTGCTCGTCGAGAAACTCCGCGCCGACGGCAAACTGGTGGTCGTCGACCGCGCGTGACGGTTGTGTGGCATGCCGTTACGCGGCCGTAGCCGCGGGTCGGCATGGAAACCGCCGTGGCTGCTTCCGTGCTCACCCGGCGCTTCGCGTCGTGAGACCATGCCACACGCCGCTCGGACGGCGATCGGCCGCACCGTCCGCTGTCGCTGTCACTTGCCCTTGCGTTGTGTTTCGGACCAGACGCCGCTGAACGCATCGATCCGCTTGGCCAGGTGCGAGGCGGCGAGGTCGTCGCCGCACTGTCGCGCGAAGTCGAGCATCTTCCGGAGAATCGGCGGAGGGACCTTGTCGATGGTTGGCAATTGGTAGATTTGGCTGCGTAGCTCCTTGGCCTTGTGCGAGAGGGACTCCAACTCTTTGACTTCCTCGACCCGTTTGACCCGGCGCAGAACGCCGGCCAACTGGTGCCGCGTCAGATAGTCGTAGCGGTTGATCGAGATCGCCTTGCGGTAGCACTGTTCCGCATCAGTCAGTTCTCCACGGGCCACGTGGAGCCAGCCGCGGTAGCGCCAGAAGCGATTGTCGTCCGCCGCCTCAGGAGGCGCCTGCCCAAGGAGTCGCGCCACGTCGTCGGTCTTTCCATGGGACGTCGCCTGGTCCAGGTAATACGCCAGCAACTCGAGGTTCCTCGGAAACCGCTGGAGGTACTCGGCGAGGATCTTGCGATGATAGGGCGTCCCATCGGGTTCGGCCGGGCCGTCCAAATGGGCCTCGCTCGAATCGTCGAGGACCTTGGTTCGGACACGGTAGATGGCGCGGGCCACCAGGAACAACTCCTCGTCCGGGTTGCCTTGAAACCACTTCGTGTTCTCGTCATAGGCGTTCGCAAACGACAACCAGTCCCGCGACATCAGATACACGTAGGTCTCCGGGAAATCGCAGCCGTGCCGGATCGTGTCGTAGGCCTGCTCGACCATCTTGTGGCGTTGCAGCGTGTAAGCGTAGAAGTACACCAGGCGGCGGCGGGCCTCGGCCTGCATCGGGGCCAAACGCACCGCACGCTCCAGGCATTCGGCACCCGCGATTGGGCGATTGAGTTCCTCGAACAGGAAGGTCGATTGTTCGACCAGGGCCGGAGGCGTCATGGGATCGCCGTCCGGCAGGGCGTCGAGCCACGCGACAGCCCGCTCAAACTGCTGGGTCCGATTGGCCGCTTCGGCAAGGTAAATCAACGGCGCGGCTCTTCCCGAGTCCAGCGCGTGCCACCGCGCGGCCAAGGTTTCCACGCGGCCCCAATCCTCGGCCTGAAGGGCTTCGTGGCACGCTTGCGAAAGCCACTCGATGACCGCCGGCTTGATCGCGAAATAGCCGCCAACCAGCGCCGCGGCAATACCCACTCCCACAAGGACCCAGCGCGCCCCGCGCCGCCCGGATCGCCGCGTTGGCAGGACCTCATCCGGCTGCCGTTCCCCCCAGCCGTCGCGAAACGATGTGTCGCCAGAGACTACCATGAGAAGCGCGCCTTACCCCCCCGCATCTACAGCCGGACCGATCGTCCGGAGGTGGGTCGCTCATTGTAGCGTGAAGACTCCAAATTAACTGCAACGCGAGACTGCCGCAAGTTTCGCGGACCGCATCTCTGGCCAACAAGCACTTATTCTATGATATTCAGATCCAACGAACTCGCACGCCGTCGCCAATAGCATCTTAATGCATGGTCAAACTTGTCATATCCGCGCTTAAGCGTTGTCGAGAGTAATGTGCATATCTTTGTGAGTGTAACGACGGTCAGCGATAGAGTTCATGCTCGTCGTCATCGGATCTTAAAAAAGCACATTCGCAACATGCAGACACTTGCCAATGTTTTCTCGTTCAGTTAGAAGTGACGTGGCAGCGATAAGTCAGGAAGGCAAACGCTTCTAATCCTGTTGTGCCCGAGTTCTTTGGGGTGGCGACACGGTGGCGGCCCGTTGGATCCGACAATGTTTCGCGCGCAGACTTCAGGCGGCCCGGCCCGTGGCCTCTCCATCCAACTCTTTCCCCTTTTCGGGTTTGGGGCAATTTTCAGATCCTGTTGCTGGCTTCGGCAACGGGCGGCGAGTGCGACGGAGTCTGTACGGCGTGTTCGAACGCAGGGTTCGGTCGCTGGGTGGTGAATAACGGAGATCATCAAACGATTCGGGTTGGAATACCAGGGAAGATGTCGCGGTTGAAGCGAACGCGCTCAAGATCGATGCTGCGAAGCGATCGGTCTTGGCATTGCCAACGCGTGTAACGGGCGCCGGCATCGAGTGGTATGTCGGCGCAACGGTTTTTCATCTTTGTTACTCCTAGAGGTGAGGTGGTCTATGTCGAAGTGGATCAGGCGTCGAAATCGACCCGCACCAGCTTTCACGCTGGTGGAACTTCTCGTCGTGATCGCGATCATCGGTATCTTGATCGCGCTGCTTCTGCCGGCCGTTCAGGCCGCGCGCGAGGCGGCCCGGCGAAGCCAATGCACCAACAATCTGAAACAGATTGGCTTGGCTTGCCACAACTACGCGGATAAGAATCGGGAGCAGCTTCCCTGGAACTACGACGTGGGTGGCAACTCCTACCCGGGTGACGACCCCGGCGATCCGCGGCGTTACGCCAATTGCTTCTCCTGGATCGTTGCCGCGCTGCCGGGTATGGAACAGGGCGCCCTGTACAACCAGATTCTGCGCGGGCCGCAATTGATCAACACGGGCGATCCGCATCCGGTTGGGGCGGGCAGCGCGCGAAACCAGACGCTGCGTTGCACGCCTCTGGCCACGGTGATGTGCCCCTCCAACCCGCAGCCTCAACTGATCGGGTGCTCTTGGTCGACGTACAACACCGGCAACGGTGCGTGGGATAACGGCCAGGCTGGTCGCGGCGACTACGTCGGCAACCTTGGGCATGTGTACAGTGGCTGGAAGGACTGCGCTGGCGTACCGACGTTCCCCGGCCCTGCCGACATGCCCAACATGTTCGTGCCCGGCAGCGGCCAGAAGGAAACGCCGTGGGTCAACGGCGAAGTACCAGGCGAGCAGCCCAACTACAACGGCTGCTTCCGCCAGAACGGCTCCAGCGCATTGCGGGATATCATCGACGGAACCAGCAATACCGTCATGGTATTCGAAGACATGCACTGGCAGAATGGACAGCAGAAGAACAAGGACTCGTGTGGCGACACCGGCTGGATGTGCCCCTTGGGCATGGTCCAATCGGGCCGCAATCCGATCAACATGCAGAATCCTCAGTACATGTTCCCGAGTTGGGATACCGGGGACCTGCGCTGCCACAGTTGGAGCAGCTTCCATCCCGGCGGCGCCAACTGCGCGTTGGCCGACGGCAGCGTCCGGTTCGTGAGCGAGACGGTCGACAACGTCGTTCGGCATGACGCCGTTGTCCGTCTCGACGGCCGGCCGCTTGGCGGCTTCTAGTCCTGCGCGGAGTTGAGTATTTCTGAATTGCGTGATCTTGCGCCCCCGGGCCTGTACGTCTGGGGGCTCAGGATCGAACTTGTGACGGTGGTGTCCCCTGGAGTCCGGCGTGGTACGGACCGGGGACGATTGCCATACCTCAAGACTGGGACTCTTTCATGAAACGACTCTTAGTGCTCCTGGCGGTTGTGGTCCCGATGTGCTGGTTCTCGGTAGGGTGCAATTCCGGCGGCCCGACGGGCGCTGCTCCACCGAAGAAGTCGGAGCAGGACATGGCGAAGATGATGATGGAATCGAAGCAGCGCGGAATGCAGAAGGGCGCTGCGGCGCCTGCGCCTGCCGAGAACAAGGAAGCCAAGGACGCAAAGTAGGCCGGCGACAACTCGCTTGCTGAAGCGAAAGAGCGGA
>CAZFKF010000119.1:0-9447 GCA_964518805.1 uncultured Planctomycetaceae bacterium
GGCGTAGCAGGCCAGCGTGAAAGGCGCCCCGGCGAACCCGATCAGCGGCAAGGCTTCTGGCAGCCCGGCGCGCGTCTTCCGCACGGCCTCGACGACAAACTCGAGGCGGTCGAGGGTTTCAAGCTCTCGCACGCGATCGATGTCCTCGGGGCATCGCACCGGGTTTCGGATCACGGGCCCCGCCCCCCCGACGAATTCCAATTCCAGACCCATCGGCTCCAAGATCGGCAGCAGGTCGGAGAACAGGATCGCCGCGTCGACACCCAACCGCTCGACCGTGCGGAGCATCACCTCTGCACTCAAGTCGGGATTCTTGCATAGCTCCAGAAAGCTCGTCGTGCGGCGAATGTCACGATACTCGGGGAGATAGCGGCCGGCCTGCCGCATGAGCCAGATGGGCACGCGGGAGGCGGGCTCGCAACGGGCGGCCTTCAACAGGGGACTGTGATCCCAAGCCGGGCGACCGGATTGAGGAGGACTTGCCATGGGGGAAGGAGTGGTCAAGGGAACCGGCGGGCAATCGCAACGCTGTGTATCTTAGCTGGATCGCACGTCCGCGGGTAGCCTCTCCATCCGTTCGCGGCACCTCAACACCCGCCCTCTACGCTCAAGAAACAACAAGTCCGCCGAGGAATCCCCGGCGGACTTGTTTGATTGCTGGCTATGGTAACGCCAGGAAACTAATCCCGCAATTTAGTCAGCTTGACTCTTCTCTAGACGGAACGGCCGCAGAAATCAAGCCGAAGGATCGGGCTTCGGGTTCGGGGCGATCGGCAAAGGAGCCAGATCTTCCGAGACCTTGTTCGGAGCCGGGGCCGGAGCCGCTGCAGGAGCGGGGGCGACGCCGCCGCAACCGCAACTTGGAGCAGCCGCCGCACAGGCGGGCTTGCATTCCTTCTTGCAGCAGTCCTTCTGGCCAAACAAGCCAACGAGGACGGCCACCACCACCTTGCGGACCGGGGTCCGCGGGCAGCGGCATTCCTTCTCGCAGCCTGCCTTGCCGCAGGGCTTCTCACAGCCAGCCGGAGCACAGGGCTTCGGGCAGGCCTTTTCGCAAGCCTTCGGGGCGGCACAGGCCGGAGCGCAGGGCTTCGGAGCCGCACAGGCCGGAGCGCAGGGCTTCGGGCAGGCCTTTTCGCAAGCCTTCGGAGCGGCACAGGCCGGAGCGCAGGGCTTCGGAGCCGCACAAGCCTTCGGAGCGGCACAGGCCGGAGCGCAGGGCTTCGGAGCTGCACACGCCGGAGCGCAGGGCTTCGGAGCGGCGCAAGCCTTCGGAGCTTCGCACGCCTTCTCGCACGCCTTCTCGCATGCGCACTTCACCTTGCCGCACTTGTGGCAAGCAAACAGGTCCTTCATGCCTCGGAACAAATCACACCGCTTGCAGCAGGTTTCGCAGGCCGGCTTGCACGCCGGTTCGGGCGCGCAGGATTTGACCGCCGGCTTGCAGCAGGCGGGAGCGGCACACGCTTGACACTTGCCGCAGTCCCCGCAGTTCAGGCCCCCAAGGCCAACCAGTTCCACACAGAAACCTTGGCTCGCGAGGGCCACGCTCACCAGGAGCGCTCCAAGTACCATTTTGCCTTTCATTGAGCAAACTCTCCTTAACATTGAACTGGGGTGATTCGCATCCCGATCGTGCAACTGCAAACCGGAGCCTCCGCACGCGGCCGTTGGTGCGCTGGCAGGCTCCCCATGATTCGAAGGCTCTCCCATGAGGTCGAACCGACGCCATGCGGCTTGCCGTTGTGGGCGGGGAAAGTGGGTCGCCTCCCGCAGTTCACATGGTGTTGATGCGTCAGGGCCGTCGGACCGTTCCATGGTCCGAATCGCTCACGCTCGGCAATCTGACGCGCCCCCAAAACGTGCCTCCATGGCACATGGTTCTCTTGAAGGGCCAACTTCCGTATCGGCTCTGCCGCAAACGACCCTTGAGTACATGGAAGTGGTTTTCCCCAAACGATTTATCGCACCTGTTGCGCAAACATTTCGGCGCCCGTAAGGCAGTCAAACTTTGCCGGAAATGCGGCCTCCTTCGACCCCGAAAATGCCATCAAGGCTTGCCCTATCGTTAAGGTCGCGTACGGCAGGAAGACTCGCCACGACCAGCGAGACCGCCCGAACGCGGATGACCCCACCGCACTGGCCCCCTAGATAGCGGACTTCGGCCGACTCTGGTAGAATGCCGCGCACGGTAGGCCGTGCGAGCCGGTCGACACCGGACTTGGCAGAAGGGGAATCTCGGCGTTTCGGGTGTCCCCCGCACGGCGGCCTGCCGGGGACACCCTCGCACTTGTGTTGGCCTGACCCCAGTCGTCTTGTTATGGCCGCCGATAGACCCTGGATCCTTGTCGATTTCGATCGCCTTCCCTCAGTCTATTGCCCCTGTGGGACCTCGCAACGGGCACTGCTCGATGCTGAGGCATTCCCCGGCTCCATTCATCGCACCGAGATCGGCGCCGAAGCCAAGCCGCATTTCCACCGCCGCCACACGGAGACGTATTACATCCTCGCTTGCGGCCAGGACGCGGCTTTGGAACTCGACGGTCAGCGCGTTGCCGTGCGGCCAGGCACGTGCGTGGTCATCCCCCCCAACGTGGTTCATCGCGCCGTAACGCGAATGACCATTCTCAACATCGTGATTCCGAAGTTCGATCCGGCCGATGAGGTGGTGATCGACGACTAACCGTTATATATTCTTCGTACTACATGGGCATCCTGCTGTTCGAGTCGCGCGATGAGGCCAGGACGAATCTGCCCGTGTTGTACCGAAGGGAAGAAGCCTATTCTGTTTGTCCGCCACCCTCAGCCATTGAGTCGTCTCATGAATCATCTCGCAGCGTTCGTCGTGTCGTTCTTTCTCCTGGGGGTTGTCAACGGTGGTCTGGCTTTCGCGGAGGGGACTGCGTCCTCCGATACAAACGCTCCTTCGCCGGCCCAGTGGGGAGGGTCGCCTTGCCGCAACAACGTCTCACGAGCCACGCACCTCGCCACCCAATGGGACGTGGGGAAACGAGATCCGAAGACTGGACGATGGACGGGGGCCTCGAAACAGATTCGTTGGGTCGCCCGGCTTGGGAGCCAGTGCTACACGACCCCGATCGTGTCAGGCGACAAGGTGTTCTGCGCCACCAATAACGCCGCGGGCTACTTGACCCGCTATCCGGCGTCCGTTGACCTCGGGTGTCTGCTGTGTTTTGATCGCGGCACCGGCGCCTTCCTCTGGCAGTATTCGGTCGAAAAACTGAAGAACGGCAAGAATGTCGACTGGCCCGAAGTGGGAATCTGCGCGTCGCCGCTGGTCGAGAACGACCGGCTGTGGATCGTCACCAACCGGGGTGAGGTCGTGTGCCTCGACACGAAGGGCACCGCGACCAAGGAGTCGACCACGATCTGGGCGTTCGACATGATGCGGCAGCTCGGGGTTGTCCAGCGTTACATGGCCAATTGTTCGGTGACCACGGCGGGCGGTCTGCTCCTGGTGAGCACTTCCAATGGTCGTGACGTCAATGAAAAGCTGCCGGCCCCTAAGGCCCCCAGTTTCATCGCCCTCGACAAGCACACGGGCAAGCTGGTTTGGGCCGATAGTTCGCCGGGAGAAAACCTCCTCGATGGGCAGTGGGCTTCGCCCGCCTTCGCGGAGTTGGGCGGGGTGAAGCAAGCCATCTTCGCCGGCGGAGACGGCTGGGTCTATAGCTTTGAGGCCGTGGCCACTCCGGACCAGAAGGCGAAGCTCCTGTGGCGCTTCGACTGCAATCCCAAGTCGTCGGTTTGGGAGGGGGCCGGCTCGGGCGACCGCAACACGATCGTCTCCACGCCGGTCATCCATGGCGGCCGCGTCTACGTCGCCACCGGCCGCGATCCCGAGGCGGGCGAGGGCCAAGCCGATCTGTGGTGCATCGATCCCACCAAACGCGGCGACACGAGCGCCGAACTGGCCGTCGACGCGGCCGGCAAGCCGCTTCCGCCGCGGCACCGCCAGGCAGTCAACGCCAGTGCGGGCGAGAAGGTCGTGCCGAATCCCAATTCCGCCGCCGTGTGGCACTATCGCGGCGCCAAGGCCCCGGGGGCCCAGCGCGCGCCGGGGTACCAGGAAGGTTCGGCCGGCGGCGGAGGCGTGAATGAAGAATTCCAGGGCGTCTTCCATCGCACGCTCGGCTCACCCACGATTCTTGACGACCTGCTGGTGATCGGCGACTACGCCGGGCTGGTCCACTGCCTCGACGCCAAGACCGGCCGGGCCTACTGGACCTGCGATCTGCAGTCGGCCATCTGGGGTTCGCCCCTGGTGGCCGACGGAAAGATCTACCTCGGCGATGAAGACGGGGACGTGATCGTTTTCCAGTTCGGCACGGCGCTCAAGGTCCTTTCCAAGAACAACATGGGCAGTCCTGTGCACAGCACGCCCGTACCGTCTGGCAGCGTGCTGTATATTTCGACTGCAACCCATCTGTTCGCCATTGGCGAACCCAACCACGAGAAATGACCAGGCGTGACCGGAGGGCTGAACCATGGAACTCACGCACGTGACCACACGCATCGCGAACCTGGCCCAGGACGCTGAACCGTGGGAGGCTGAGTTCCTGGTCGATACAGGCGCCATCGACTGCATGGAGCCCAGGGATCGACTGCTCCAGGCGGGCAATGCACGCGGGGCCGCTGAAATAGCGACCGACGAAGACTGTCGTTGTCGGACCAGAAGTAACCCGGAATCGGAGCACGCGCGATGACTTCAGCAGCCGATGCCATCAACAAGAACCTGTTCTTGGTCAAAGAGCACGTGGGCCTGTTCAAGGCCGCGAACAACTACGACATCTACGATCCCGAGACCGGCGCGATGGTGATGCAGTGTCGCGAGGATCATCTGGGCCTCTTCACACGCATCTTCCGCTTCAGCGACTACAAGCGGATGACCCCCTTTGACATCCGCATCCGTACGGTCGAAGGCGATCCGGTGCTGCGCGTCACGCGGGGGGTCACGATCTTCTTGTCCAAAGTGCGCGTGTACGACGACAAGGACGAGGAGATTGGCGGCTTTCGCGAGAAGATGTGGTCCATCGGCGGCAAGTTCGAGGTCCTGGACCCATCGGGCCAGGCGGTCTGCTCGCTCAAGGGCAAATGGACCGGCTGGGAGTTCGCCTTCGTCCGCGACGGCGTGGAGTTGGCCCGGGTGACCAAGAAATGGGCCGGGCTGGGCAAAGAGTTGTTCACCACGGCCGACACCTACATGCTTAGCATCTCGCCCGAGGTCCCCCCCAACAGCACCATCCGCCGCTTGATTCTCGCCGCGGTGATGTGCATCGATATGGTGATGAAGGAATAGAAGGCGGAGAAAGGCCGTGAAGCTCGCCCATCGCCTTACCGCGATCGTCGGCGTTATCGTCCTTTCGTCGGCCGCGCGGGCCGCCGGTCCGGATCTTCTCGTGGTCATGAACGGCTCGGGCCGGGCACGGTCAAACGCTATCATGGCACGACGGGGGCTTTCCTCGGCGATTTCGTGGCCTATCCGCGAAGCAAGAACGGCTTTCTCGCCCGCGGCAACGGCATCGTGTCCAAGGCGGCGACCTCTACGTGGCCAGTTGCGACAACGGGAAAATCATCCGCTATAGCGGCAAGACCGGCCAGTGGGTGGCGGACGTCGCTGCCGCCACCGCGGGCGGAATCACGCAGATCCGTTTTCGCGATGGATACCTCTATTCGGCCGACTACCAGACCGCGGCCGTCCGCAAGTACGACGGCAAGACTGGGACCTTCCTCGGAAACGCAGCCACGCTGCCCAACTGCAACGCGTGGGGATTGGCCTTCGACAGCCGCGGGACGATGTTCTGGAGCGGTTCCAACGGCACGATCCAGAAGTTTGACGGCCGCACGAGTACCGCGTGGGCAGGCGGCGATGGCAGCCTGAGGATCCCGCTGTGGCTCGAAATCGGGCCCGACGGCCATCTCTATTGCTCCGAATGGGGCGGTAACAAGCTGATGGTCTATGCGGGCACGGATTCGGCGTCGGCAAAGCTCGTACGTCGGATCGATGGACCGGAAGTCAAGGGCCCGCTCGGCGTCGCGTTCACCGAACACGCCATGCCGCAGCGAACCGTGCTGCGCCTGGGCGACTGGGATTCCGCCACCGCATCGCGGCCAGCAGGTGGGACCGCCGTCCGAGACGGGGCGGAGACCCGTCCTACGGTTCGGGTCGAGGCCCTGAGCGACACGGCCGTGATCCGCCATCTCGGCTGGGACACGGAAGGGGGCGATCGCGCCCGGCACAATCTGCTTCGCAGTCCGATTCAACTGTCGCTGCGGATCGGCGGCCAATGGCGATCTGCGGCCGAACTGCCCGTGCGCAGCGAATCCACGCCGGGCGTCCCCCGCATACCCCCTTCTCGCGCCGCAGGAAAGGGGCCGGAAGAAAGCCTCGACCACGTTCGTCACCGAGCTATCCGACACCCAACGCCGCGTCCTCAAGCTCCTCGGCATCCCGGTCACCTCCTACCATGCCTGACTTGCGGCCGGCTGAGAAATTCGGAGAAAATGGAATGCGGATGTTCGGAAAGGCGGAATGATGACGCGCAAAGAGCGATTTCTGACCGCGATCGTGGCTCCGTGTCACGGAGACTGTACCCCGAAGACTCGATATGGACGGAGGGCGTTTTCCATGCGTCGAATCACCTCTCGGCTGTCTGGGGCGGCTATTTTGGCCTTGGTTACGATCTCCGCGACACTTGCCGCGGAAACGCCAACGGCCGTGTTGCGGGAAGCACCGCTCGTGTCATTTCCCGCGGAGACCGACTGCAACAGTCCCGCGCATTGGGATGGGGCGACCTTCTACCTGTTCAATTCGGCAGGCAAGCCCAAGCGAAGCTCGGGGGCAGACGTGTTCCACCTCGGCAAGCCGATCGACTGTCCGTACAACAATCAGGCCAACGGCGGCCGGTGGATCGAGTGCACTTGGAAGGCGGCCGATGGCACGCTTTACGGATGGTATCACCACGAGCCGGGCGGACTCTGCCCGGGCACCTCGCTCACCGCGCCGCGCATCGGGGCCGTCCGATCCAAGGATAACGGGGCCACGCTGGAGGACTTGGGAACCATCCTCGAAGCCCGGCCCGGCACGCTGCGCTGCGACGCCAAGAACGGATACTTCGCGGGCGGACACGGGGATTTCTCCGCGATGCTCGACCCCCGGGAAGAGTATCTTTACCTGTTCTTCGGCAATTACGCTGGCGATGTGACCGAACAAGGCGTAGGCGTGGCACGCATGCGCTGGGCCGATCGCGACGCCCCGGCCGGCAAGGTCTTCAAGTGGCACCAAGGCCAATGGGAGGAAAAGGGGCTGGGCGGCCGCCTGACGCCGATCTTCCCTGCGAAGATCGACTGGGCACGAGCCGATGCCGACGCCTTCTGGGGCCCTTCGATCCACTGGAACACGCATCTCGAACAATACGTGATCCTGCTCAATCGCACGAAGGACAAGCCCGGCTGGCCCCAAGAAGGCATCTACATCACGTTCAACAAGGACCTGGCCAATCCGGGCGCCTGGAGCCCGCCCCGGAAGATCCACGACAAAGGGGCTTGGTACCCTCAGGTCATCGGCCTGGACACCGCGAAGCACGAGACCGACAAATTGGCCGGCCGCATCGCACGATTCTTCATGGGCGGGAAGTCGCAGTGGGAGATCGTCTTTTCTAAGCCGGCGATCGCGGCCAGCCCGAGTCCCGCGAAGCCGGCGAAGAATGCTGCGTCGGCACGCAAGGGCAGCGGACCAACCCGACTGGGAATTCGGGGAGCGACTTTCACGCTTGATGGAGATGCGACGTTCTTGATGGGGATCAGTTATTACGGCGCACTGGGAGCCACCGACGAAGTGATCCGGCAGGATCTCGACGCGATCGAGCGCTTCGGATTCAACTGGATACGGGTCTGGGCAACTTGGGGTGCCGCGGACAACGATGTCTCTGCCGTGGACGCCCAGGGCCATGCGAGGGAGCCGTACCTGAGCAAGCTACGGCGCCTGGTTGCCGAATGCGATCGCCGGCGGTTGGCGGTCGATGTCACCCTTTCGCGAGGCAACGGAGCTGCCGGCCCGCCCCGCCTCTCATCGCTGGCTGCTCACCGGCGCGCTGTCGAGACCATCGTTGCCGCCCTCAAGCCGCAGACGAACTGGTATCTCGATCTGGCCAACGAGCGGAATATCCGCGACGCTCGCTATGTGGCATTTTCTGAGCTGCGCGAGCTGCGTGCCGCGGTTCGCCGCCTCGATCCTCAGCGACTGGTCACGGCGTCCCATGCGGGAGACATCTCGCGCCAGGAGTTGCGCGATTACATCAAGACGGTCGAGGTGGACTTCGTGAGCCCGCACCGGCCGCGGCACTCGAAATCGCCGGGCGAGACCCAACAGACGACCCGACAGCTCTTGGCGTGGATGAAAGAACTGGGACGCGAACTGCCGGTCCACTACCAGGAGCCGTTCCGTCGAGGATACTCGGATCGTTGGAGTCCGACCGCCGCGGATTTCGAGACCGACCTGCGACAAGCCCGTCTCGGCGGCGCAGCCGGATGGTGTTTTCACAACGGCGACCAGCGCGATCGACCGGACGGGCAGCCTCGTCGCTCGTTTGACCTCCGCCGTCGGAGCGTGTTTGAACAACTCGATGCAGAGGAGAAGGCTTTCGTCCTTTCCGTGTCCAGCGGCGAAAACAGCCGACAGACCGCCCTCCGGGCAATGCCTGAGGCGAACCGCCATCCCGCGAGAGGTGATTGACTCATTCAAGTTGGGCAAAACGCGACGCGGAATTGGGCTATGGTCACTGGGATTGCCTGTCAATAGAGTGCCTCACCACGGATTTCGCAAGGCCGTCCGTGAGGCCGGCTTGGGCGAAATGACCCTCGGCTGCGGCATTGCCTCGGGCGAGAAGATTCTGCGTGGGCATCCGGCGGCGGAAGGCACTGACGATCTACGCCTGGAATGAATTCGGCGAAGGAGGATTTCTTGCACCCACCAAGGGCGAAGGTGCCATGAAGCTCCAGGCGATTCGAGAGGTGTTCGGGAGACCGTAGCCGCCCGAGTTGTTGTTCAAGGAAACGCTCGATCGCGGTCGCCGAAAACGCGAGCTTCCCGTTTCGCATCAACTCGCATACGCTTCCGGCAGTCACTCTCTGCTCAGGCATTGTCTTCTGATTCCGACGCAGGTCAGCGGTCGGGAAACGTGTTGCCAAAGGGCCCCCCCTGAGACCACCCGTCTGCAAGACGGGTCTCGCTGGCCCCACAGCAAATCGTATCCCCTGACGCGGGTAGGGAATGCGAAAGCGTCCAATTCTGAATTCATCGCTGGGCAGGGACATTGCGGGACTTGGCGAAGAAGCCTAATTTCGACGAAGAGGACTTCTAAGGAGGAGACCTGCCATGACTCGACGATTGGATCGGTTGCGAAGTTCGCGTGGAATGGGAAGAAG
>CAZFKF010000120.1:0-9444 GCA_964518805.1 uncultured Planctomycetaceae bacterium
GCGGGGGACGGGTTCCACAATTGTGGGCCCAACGGGGGGGGTGGATGGGGTGGGGTAACCGGAGGGGCCGGCGCCGGCGGCGGACTGTGCCAGCGCCGCATCGTGGATCAGGGCCGTGTCCCGGCCGCCGCGCCCCTCGACGCTGGCGGTCTGGAACGACATTGCCGTGTTTGCGAAGTCTCTGCCGGTCATCCGGTCCTGCATGGAATTGGCCGCAAAGACGTCGCTTCCCGCAGATCCGAAAAAGTCAACCTTGTTCGCCCCTCCGCGTCCGTCGACCATGATCGTCCTGACCTTGGCGACCTCCACCGAATAGCCGTCCCCAACGAGCGATCCGCGGCCCGGCCAGAGCGAGGCATGGTCGTCGCCATTGGTGCCGGTGAGGTTTGCGGTGTCGGCCCCGCCGCGTCCGTCGAAGGTCAGAGCGATCGAGTCGGCCGTGAAGGTTTGGGGCTTGCCGTTCAGCGTGACTTTCCAGGTGTTCGGTTGCGAGCCAGGGGCGAAGACCAGCGAGTCTCTCGCCGCAGTGCCCACCATGTTCACGATCAACGACCCGACCGGGACATCGGGATGACCATCGGCCTTGGCCGGCGGGGGATCGAAGTTGCCCACGACCGGCGCCGAGTACTCGTTGCCGTAGCGGGCCGCAAGATCCTGGCCCAAGGGCGCCGGCGAGAACGGGTGATTCTGCGTCTTGACCGTGCCCGGCACGCGCTTCGTCCCCGCAAAGTCGTTCGAGAGGAGCCAATACCACTCGCCGTTCTTGGTCGAACTGGTGCCATTGCGATCGGGCACCCAGAGGCCCACGTCGGTGACGCCGTCGCCGTCCATGTCGGCCGCAACCGGTCGTTCGCGCACGCCGATGAACTGGTTGAACCGTCCGGTGATCGTGGCATCGGTTCGACCGTCCCAGCCGTTGGGCGTTCCCTTGGTCAGATCGAAGTAGAAGACGCCGTTGGAATAGGTCGCCAGATCGACGAAGCCGTCGCCGTCGAAATCGCCGGCGATGGGCAGCCCTGCATGGGCCGCCTTGACCCGGATGTCCCGCGCGCTGCCGCTGACCTTGAAGTCGTGGTTGCCGTCGAGCCGCCACTCTTTGCCGGTGAACAACCCCACTTCGTCGCCGTTGGCCGGGTTGCGGTCGAAGTCACCCGCCACCGGCGTACCCACCAGGTTGGCAGGATCGTATTGAACCAGATCGGCGACGCCGTCGTTGGTGTTGTCGATCATCCAGCGGGACTGCTTGCCCACCTTGCCGTACACGGCCAGCTTGTCGAAGCCGTCCGCGGCGGCATCGTCGGCCGTGCCGAAGCGCCCGTCGGCCCCTGGACCGCCGAAATTGCCCGCCAGCACGTAGTCGCTGGTGTATCCCAAGACGTAGGTCAGATCGCGGTTCGTGGCGTCGGTGTTCTGCAGATCGCTCTCGAAGTTGCCGTTGGTGTCGACGTACACGCTGCCGGCGCACCAGGCGCCGATCTCGGGCCGGCTGTCGATGGTGAAGCGGGCCATGAAGTCGCCGAGGGCCACCGAATCACCGCTGGGGAACGCCGGCGCCGCGTGTGGCTCAACGGTGTTCGTCTCGCCGTCAAAACCGTTGCCGGCCGGGTCCAACACGCCGTCGGAGATCGTCAGCGTGTATCGATCATCGGGCAGGGGCGTATCGAAGAGCAGTTGAATCTCGGCCAGGCCCACGTGGAGCGGATCGTTGACGAGGGTCACCCCGGCGATGGGGATCACGCCGTTGGCGTCGCCCACCAGGCGATAGTGGCCCGGGTTCAGGTCCATGGCCACGTCGAGGGCCGGATAGGCGTAGCCTGGGAACCGCGTCACGCGTCCGGCCGCCACAAGGTCCTGGATGCCGATGGTCAGTCCGCCCACCAACGGGGTCGGCACGTTGCCGCCGCCGGCCTGCTTCTGGGTGAACAGATTGTAGGCCGCCTGGCCCGCGATCGAGACGCCGGTCACTTGCGGCCCGAAGGTGTCGACGTCGATCAGGTCGACGTCGTACACGTTCACCACGTCGGCCGTCGCGCCCGTGACGCGCACGTAGTAGACGCCGTCTTTCGCGACACCGATCGTCTGCGACGCATCGCCTTCGGCGGCTTCCTTGGCGATCGGCGTGCCGAGCGCGTCATAGAGTTGGATGACCAGTTTGCCGTCGCCGGGCAGTCCGGCGCGGCCGTTGGCCAGCGCGCCGATCGCCTGGTAGTCGAGTTGGAAGCGGAACGTGCCGGTCTGCGAGGCCACGAAGCGGTACCAATCCTCGTCCTGCGGCAGACCGCTGCCCGCGTCCCTGGGATCGATCGTCGGATGCACGTGGGACGCCGTGAGGTCCTCGAAATCACCGGCCACGCGGCGCGAGTTGTTGCCTTCCAACGGATCGGTCGGGAGGATCACGAGCCGCCCCTTGAGATCCTCGCCGTAGCCGTCGGCCACGGCGTCGCAGGGCATGATGTCGACGTGCTCGATCGCCGAGTAGTTCACCGGCGACAGCGGTCCGACAGCGATGGAACCGCTGCGCCCGTCGGGCCCCTCGCGCCACAGCGTGCAGTCGCCCAGGCCCGCGTCCCAGACCGTCAGCCGGTCGCTCGCATTCGGGCCGTCGCCGCTGATGCCAAACGGCAGGCTCGCGCCGGGCGTGGCGGCCAGCGCGTCGGCCACTTTGATCTGCACGGAATCGTCGCCGCTGCCGGCATCGACCCGGACCATCTCGACAGCGCTGAACGCATCGGTGCCGGACGCCGTGACGCCGCCGGTGACGATGCTGTGCTTGAGCGTCGCCGCATCCGTCTGCTCCAGCACGATCGCATCGTCCAGGAGCGTGCCCTGGAAGAGAATCGTGTCGAACCCGGCCCCGCCGTCGTAGGTGTTGCTGCCCGGGCCGCCCAGCAGTGTGTCGTCACCGGGGCCGCCCAGCAGCGTCGCATCTGCGCGGAGGGTGTCGTTGCCCGCGCCGCCGTCGAGCGTGACCGAAGCCGCCAACTCCAGGCCGTCCTCGGCCAGGAGCGTGTCGTCGCCGCTGCCACCGTTGACGATCAGCGGAGCCGCGGCGCCGACCAGGGCCTTGCCGGCGGCTTTTTGCAGGTGGACCGTGTCGTTGCCCGCCCCGGCCTCGATCGTCAGCGAGGTCTTGTTCGCCAGTTGCATTGCCGCCAGGTCATCGACCGACATCAGGGCCGTGCCCGGGTCGGCCCTCTGGTCCAGCGTGATGGCGTTGTCCGCGTCGGTGGCGACGATTTCCATGGGCCCGAGCACCTGGTCAGTCACCAAGGTGGTCTGCACAGGCGACGTGCCGGTGAACTCGACCACCTGTGTCTTTCCACTCATTTCGATCGTGCTCGTGCCGCTGCCGGCGACCGGCCCGAGGGTCAGCGCGTTGGAGTCGACCTGCACGAGCCCCGAGGTGAGCACCAGCCGGGCGGCGCTGCCGTCGAACGTCACGCCGATGCCGTTGGCGAAGACGATCGGTCCGCCCGAGCAATCGACGGTCACCACGTCGTCGCCGCCGCCGGTATCGATCGCCAGGTTCTCGATGCTCGCGGCGAGGATGTCCTTGAACGTGGACACGACGCCGTTGACGGACACCAGCAGATCGTTGCCCGACATGCGGATGGCGATCAGGTCGTTGCCGGCGGCGCCTTCGATCGCCAGCGTGTCGTTGAGTCCGGGCCCGCCGTTGATGTTGACCGTGGCCGGCGCGTAGGCGTTGGCGACGAACGTGTCGTTGCCGTAGCCGCCGTTAAGGTATACCTGGTCGCCGCCGGGGGCGAAAATGGTGTCGCTCCCGTCGTCGCCGTTGATGGTGATCTTCTGGCCGACGAGGTTGATCTTGCTCGCGTCGCAGCGGTCGTTGCCGTCCTTGAGGTCGACGACGAGGTCGCCATTGAAGCTCACCAGTTTGTCCAGATCGACGCCCGCCGCCTGGAGGTCCTTGTCGAACTTGTCGTAGCTGTCGTTGGAGACGGCCGGGCCGTCGTCGTCGTCTTCGCCGAGCACGGTCGTGCCGTCGGCGCCGATCACCTTCAGGTACGAGTCGCGCGCATCGGTGTTCTCTTTGTCGGTGTCGTAGGTGTCGACGTAGGCGAACACCAGGTTGCCCGGCTGGATGGTTGCGCTGGAAACCGTGAAATAGTCGCTGTCGTAGCCCGAAGGAACGTCGCCGTTGGCGTACTGGTTCAGGGCCAGCGGATCGGCGTTGGCCGGGGTGTCGTTGTTGGCCACGTTGAACGTCAGCTTCCAACCGACCAGCGTGCCGACGTCGCCGCCAGTGCTGTCCACGACGCGGAGCTTCCATTCACCGTTGATCAGATCGTTGGCGAAGCTCGAAAGACTGCCCGCCGGACGGAACGTGCCGGTAAATGGGGCGCTGCCCAACGCGATCGGCAACGCGGCCGAGTCGCTGAACGTGGTGTTCGTGAAGTTGTCGCCGCTGCCTCCCACGTTCTCGAACAGCGCGACCGTGGTGCCCGAGGGGCTGATGAGGTACGCGCTCAGGTCGGCGTCGTACGTGTGCGCGATGTTCAAGGTGACGGACATCGAGTTGGCCCGGGCGAACGGATCGTCGAGGCTCACCGGCAGCGTCGATTCGGTCGTGCTCAGATCGGGCAGCGGGGTGTTGAGCGTGCCGCTGTCGAACGTCACGGGCTTGGGCACGTCTTCGTCGATAGGGCTGTTGGACCTGAGGACCACGAAGCGGTAGTGGGTCCCCTTGCCGAAGCCGTTGTCGGCCACCGAGACGTAGTAGGGGCCGGGAAGCACCGCGCCGGGAACCTCGATGGCCCCCACGGCGCTGGCGTCGCTGAAGCTCACGTTGCTCGACAGCTCCTTGCCCGTCGAGTCGTACAACGTGAGCCGCGTGTTGGCGTATTGGCCGTCGCGGAGCGGGTCGTTGTCCAGGGCCACGGCGATCCGATCGCCGGGCAGAACCGTGAACTTGAAGAAGTCGGCGTCGCCGGCGCCGGCCGAGAAATCGCCTTCCACCAGCGTGCCCGTTGTGATCGCGTTGGCCTGGCCGAACTTGTCGTTCGACTCGGTTTCGTGGATCGCCGCAGCCGGGTCCACGATGCTCTGGTAGAGCCGGTATTCGTCCACGGTGCCGCTGGAAGCGCTGACGTCGTAGTACACGCTGCCGGCCTGCGCCACCGGGGCCCCGGCCACCACGGACGAGACTCCCTTGGTGATGTTGCCGAAAGACTGCTGCAAGGCGTCGCTCACGTTGCCCGCCGTGGTGAGGTGCGAGGGGCTGGGGGCGATGATGCCTTCGGGCAGGTTGATCCCCATCAGCGCGCCGCCGAACCCGACCGATACGCCGACCTCGACCTCGGCCCCGATGCCCACCGACGTGCCGGCATCCGCTCCGACGCTCCACGACAGCGAAGCCAGGAAACTGCTGGCCACGCAACCGCCCAGTCCCACCTGCGCCACGTCGGCGGCATCCTGGATGGAGAAGAACCGCCCGGGCGAAAGCACCACGTCGTTCACCTCGCCCGCGTCCGCCTTGTAGTGCAGCGATCCGCCCGTGGCGTCGGCCACGGCCAGCATCTCGCGCTGTTCCAGCGGTTCCAGACGCAGCGGTCGCCGCCTGCGGCACGCGGCGCTGGCCGCGGACCGGTTTCCAAGGAGCCGATCGAAGAACGATCGTCGAACCGTGCGAGGAATCCCCATCACCAACTCTCCCAATAACAGGGGGCAAGCGGCAGCGAGAAGCCAACGGAATGGCCGCAAAACGCCCGGCAGAGCCCCATTAGTCGAGAATAGACAGCCAAAAAAATCGTCGCAAGGAATATTCAGCCGGCACCTGCCGAAACCCTCCCTATGAGGAAACGGTTGACGCCGTCAGTCCGGTAGGACTATTCTGGCCGGCGTGGCTATGGGGGAAATACCGGTCACCGTAATGAGGGCAAGGGCCATGAGACGTCGCGATTTTCTGCAGACGGCCAATCTGGGCGCTGCGGTTTGCTTGGGGGGGTGCGCCTCGGCGATGGGGGTCGAGCCTTCGTGCGCGACACCTGCTGCCGCGGCGCGGCCGACGTTGAAGCTCCGGCCGTATCAGCTTCTGTGCCTGGTGTGTTCGCTTGGCGACGAAGACGGCGGTCCACGCGATGAAAGATACGCGCGTCTCGGCGAGGTGATTCGCAACGATCCCGACGTTCCGGTTTCGCTCGTCTGCAATGCCGGCGACGTCTACTGCTATCAGGACCCCGGCACCCAAGACGATACTCCGGAAGGACGCGACTACAATCGCAAACGGGACCTCGATGTCTTGCAGATCCTCGATCTGGAGCCGGGGGCGACGCTGCCGGCCCGGGCGATGCTGATGACTCTGCTGAAACGAATCTCGACGGTGGCCGGCCTCTGCGCCTACCCGGCGGCCACCTCCGCGGCCTGGAAAGGCTGCCCGAAGGCCGCCAGCGGCCGTTACGAACAAGGGCACCAGAAGGGCATCGCTGCGCTGGTGCCGCCGCGGACCGAAGAGGACATGAAGGCCGAAAAGAAGAAGTCGATCGACACCCTGAATCGGGCCGAGGAAGTCACCATCCGGCCGCACATCCTGCTGTGCTCGGTGTGCCAGTACGGGGGCGGCCTGCGTCCGCCCTACGCCGCCGACAATCTTCCCGAACTGCTGGAACTGATCCTGACCAAGAAGCCCGACCTGCGAATCAAAATGGCTCGCGGGGCCGACTGGATGATGTGCGCCCCCTGCCCCCAGCGAGCCCCGAAACTGAACGCTTGCGTCAACGTGCTGGGCTCGGGCGGCCTGAGCAACGAGAAGCGCGACCTGGACATGCTGCAGAAACTCGGCCTGGAGTTCGGCAGCGTGACGAAAGCCCGCGACCTGTTCCGCCTGATCTTCGAGCGCATCCCCACCACCAAGGAGATCTGCGGCCGCGAGAATGTCATGCCGTCGGTCTGGTGGGACGGCTGCGGCGAGAGCAACCGGACCAAGGGCAACCCCAGCTATGAAAAGGGAAGGAAGGAGCTGATGGAGAAGCTCAAGCTCACCTGACGGAGAACAAGGCCATTCGTAGGGCGGGACAAGCGAAACGCAGGCCCACCAGACCCGCTCCCTCCGCGTCCTTCGTGGTGAATTCCTCTCCCTCAAGCCCCACTCGCGACCCTACGCGTCCGGCGGAAACGGTTCGTCCTTGATATACGCCGTGCCCTGGAACAGGGCCACCAGTTCTTCGGCCTCGTTGGTCACGCGCACGGTGCATACCGAGAGCCGGCGGCTGCGCGAGACTTCGGTGGCCTCGGCGGTCAGCGTGCCCGATCGGGTTGGCCGGAGGAAGGAAAGACTCGTGCTCACGGCCACGGCCGCCCGGCCGCCGGTCTTGCAGGCCACGCCAAAGGCGAAGTCGGCCAGCGTGAAGATCGCGCCCCCTTGAACCGTGCCCACGTTGTTCAAGTGCCGCGGTTCGACCTTCAATCGCGTCTTGGCATAGCCGGGATGCAGTTCTACGAGTACCACTCCGCTGGAGGCGGCGAACTGGTCGTTCTCGAAACGGTGCTTGATCGCTTGCAGATCGCGCGTCACGGCGGGTTCCTCATCGAGAGCGGAGGATCAAGAGGCGTACTGGTCGCTTTGGCGAAAGACCGCCGGCCCGATTTCTCCCAGCCCGACCGCGGCAATGGTCAGCAGGGCACCAACGATCTGAATTCCGGCCAGCCGGTCGCCGGCCAGCACGTATCCGAAGAACACGGCGAAGACCGATTCCAGGGTGAAGATGACCGCCGCCCGGGCTGCGGGCAATTGCCGCTGGGCGAGCGTCTGAATGTAGAATCCCGCCGCCGTGGCAACCACGCCCGTCAACAGCAGTGCGTACCAGACCTCGCCGCTGGGCCACGAGACCGGCTCCGCCACGGGCAATGCGATCAGAAAGACGATCGTCGCCGACGCCACCTGGGCCACGGACAATCCCAGCGTATCACAGTTCCTGGAGAACCGGCTCACCAGAACGATCTGCATCCCGAAGCAGGCCGCCGCTCCCAACGAGAGCCAGTCACCCCTGGTCGGAGGCGTGGGGCCGGCGCCCGTCAGCAAAACGAGCCCCACCAGGCTCAGCCCCACCGCCGCCCAAAGCAGCCGCGGCGTCGGCGTTCCGAACAGCAGCCAGTTGGCCAAGGGGGCGAACAGCACGAACAAGCTGGTGATCAGTCCGCTGTTGCTCACCGAGGTATCGCGGAGCCCGAACGTTTGGAGCAGGAACCCCAAGGCCAGGACCATGCCGATCCAAGCGCCGGCCACGAGCGACTGCCGATTCACTCTTCGCCAGCCCAACACCCCCAGGCAAGCGGTCCCGATGGCAAAACGAATGGCCAGAAACGGCACCACGCCGTAGCCGGCCACAGCGTCCTTCACAACCGAGAACGTCCATCCCCAGACGACGGTGATGAACAGCAGCAACCCGGAGAGAACGTAGTTCTTCATCGACAGCAACGTGCGGCAGGCGACGCGACAAGCATAAACCTCCATTGTTGCCTGGAGTCCGACAGCCATCAAGGCCTTGCATGGCGATCGTGATCCGCGAACGAGCCGCTACGAGGCGCGGATTTCGAAGCCTTTGCGCTGTTGGCGTGCGAGGTACCCGTTGGCCTCGTCGTCGCCGACGCACCATTCGCGCTGCGGATCCCAGGTCAGCTTCCGGCCCAATCGGATGGAGATGTTCACCAGGTGGCACGTGCTCACCGCTCGATGCTGGCTGACGACGTCGGAGATGGGCGTGTTCTTGGTGCGGATGCAGTCGAAGAAATTCGCCACGTGGTTGGCGATCGGCCGGTAGTTGCCCGCCCGCTCGAACTCTTCGGTAGACGCCTTTTTCTCCCGCCGCAGATCGTCGTGCGCGTAAAGGTGGTACTGCGTTTCCGGCAGCGGGTGGTCGCGGAGTTGATCGACGGGCTTGCCGGCCAGCACGCCGCGGTTGACGAAGATCCGCCCCTGGTCGCCTTCAAACAGGATCCCTGCCCGGCCGTTGTCGCGAATCTCCATCACGGTCCCGTCCGGGTAGACCAAGGTGGCCCCGAAATCGACCGGCACGTTGTAGCCGTTCGGGACATGCGGAAGCTTCCCGCGGCCCTCGACGCTCACCGGCCCCGAGTGCTGCATGCCCATGGCCCAGTGGGCGATGTCCACGTGATGGGCGCCCCAGTCGGTCATCTGCCCGCCGGCATACTCGAACCAGAAGCGGAAGCGGTTGTGACACCGTTGCGGGCAGTAGTCCGCGACCGGGGCCTGCCCGAGCCAGAGATTCCAGTTGAGAGAGTTCGGCGGCGCGGTCGTCGCGAAAGGCCCGCCGGTCGTGTTCTTGCCCAGCGTCACGGTCACCTTCCTCAGCTTCCCCAACCGGCCCTGGCGGACCATTTCGCTCGCCAGCCGGAAGCGGGAGTCGCTCCGCTGCCACGTGCCCACCTGGAACACGGCCTTCGTCTCGCGCACGACCTTGCACA
>CAZFKF010000121.1:0-9354 GCA_964518805.1 uncultured Planctomycetaceae bacterium
GACCCTGTGGCCGGAGGCCCATGGCAGAACAACCACCAGCTCTCGATTGCCGAGGCCCTGGCCGTCTACGACGTGCTCGTGTCCCAGGGCCGCTATTCGCCCGCCCAATTCGTCGTCGTGGGCCACGGCGCCGCGCATCCGGTCTTCTCGAACGCCACCCCCGCGGGCAAGAGACGCAATGCCCGCGTAGAACTGGTGGTCTATCCCGAGACGGCGGCGAACAAGCAGTAAGGCCGGGCCGAGTCGAAAGGGCCTTTCTTCAGGAGACTGCCTGATGAGTGCTGAAAAGCGACTTGCCGAACTGGGGCTGGAACTGCCGAGCGCCTCTCGGCCCAAGGGGCTCTACAAGCCGCTGTTGATGGTGGGCAATCTGGCGTATACGTCGGGTCACCTGCCCGCGCGCGGCGACGGTTCGCTGGTCACCGGCCGCGTGGGGGCCGAATTGGATCAGGCCGCAGGCCACGCCGCCGCCCGGCTGACCGCGCTGGCCATCCTGGCCACGCTGCGGGCCGAGTTGGGGAGCCTCGATCGGGTCCGCCGGGTCGTCAAAGTGGTCGGGCTGGTGAACTCGACCGACGATTTCCAACAGCAGCCGGCCGTGATCAATGGCGCCAGCGAATTGTTCGCCCAGGTCTTCGGCCCCGACCACGGCGTCGGGGTCCGCACCGCCCTGGGCGTCAACGCCCTGCCGCTGGGCGCGGCCGTCGAGATCGAGGCGATCTTCGAGATCGAATGACTCGAATCGAAAGAAAGGCAAGTGAGGATCGCCTGTCTCAGCGAGCACTCGCCGCAGCGAGCGAACGTTCGCTCTGGGCATCCTCGAATCGTCGTGCGATGGGGATCTCCAGGACCACCATCCCCTGGCGTTTGCCGGCAAAGAAGTCGTCGCCCAGTTCACGCACGGTCCTCAGCCAGGTACGGCCTTCCTTGGTGTCGTACTGCGGCATGACCGTCTGTTTCATGATCTTCTTGAGCGTTCCTTCCTCGACGACGATCACGCGCGGGTAGTCGTGAGAAGCCAAGTGCGCGGCGTCGGGCCGGGCCAGGGCAACCACGAACCTCGCAAACGGGTACGACGGCGTGCCGCAGTCCTCCACGTCGCGGAAGTAACAGTCGATCCGTCCGCTCTGGAGCATATAGGGCGAGGCGTGCGCCGCCAGGATCTCCTGCAAATGCTCGCACTGGTAGTCTGTCGGCGGAACGACGATGCTCGGCGACGGGTGTTCGTTCCAGCCGACGATCATGTCGAAGAGCGTCTCTCCGAAGAGCGCCGTCAGGAATCCTCCCAGGTAGTCCGACTGCAACTTGCCGTCGAACAGCCCGAAGACCACGACGCCGGTATGTTCCAGGAGCTTCTTGCGGATCATCAGGCTTTGTTCCCGATGCAGGCGGTAAAGCCGCCGCAAGTAGGGCACCACAACGAGCATAAACAACAGGGTGAAGAGCGGGCCGATCAACGGTTCGTAGGTCTTGATGGTTTCCATGTCAGACTCCTTCTGCGGTCGCCAAGGGTGTCACCGCCGGGGAAAGACGGTGACTTCGCGACCGAGAAGAGGTGCAACCTTGATGCCAGCCGCGGCGAAACCACGCATGATGTTGCAGGGTAAGAGGTTGCGCCGCCACGAGGCGTTCGCGGGATGTGGCAGTCATTGTCAGAGGTGACGAAATCCCTCAACCGCCCCGCCCGTTTGTCAGGTGGCATCTCCCTTGTTGTAGAAGGGATAAGACCGCGCCTTGGCAAAGGTCGGCTGGTTGCAGCCGATGCACGGGGCCGAGGCCTGGATGCACGAGTTGACTTCGCCGTTCCAGCGGTGGCGCTCGCAATCGGCGTACACGTCGTGCCCCCGACAGCCGAGTTGATACAGGCACCCGTCGCCGTCGCCGAACGACATGGCGAACTGCCGGGCGTTGAACTGCGGCAGGCGCGGACACGAGTAATGCAGGCAGACCGAGGAGTACATCGTGGGGACGAACGTGTCCGGCTTGACCTCGGGATACCCTTTGCCGGCCAGGTGGGCCAGCGTGCCGAGCAATTCGGCCGGATGGCAAGGACAGCTCGGGCAGTTGACCAGCCGGCCTTGCATCGCGATCTTCTCGCCCGCCGCAAACTCGGCGACGCTCTTGGCCCCGGTCACGTTGCCTTCGGCCGAGGGGATGCCGCCGTAGCTGGCGCACGTCCCGGCGCCTACGACGAACTGTGCCCGGCGCAGCAGCGGAATCACGACGTCGCTCAGCCTTCGCCCGCCGATCAGGCACGCTTGCGGCATCTCGACGGGGATCGCGCCTTCGAGGACCAGGATGAACGGCCGCGGACCTTGCCGCACCTTCTCGATGATCTCGATCGCCTGTCGGCCTTGGGCAAACGAGACGGTGGGATGAAACGCTAGGCAAAACTGCCGGGTGATCGCCTCCCAGATCCCGGGTGGATCGGCATTCAGCAGGGAAACCGAGCAGCCGCTGCACGCCTGCCCTTGCAGCCACGCCACCAGCGGGAGCCCCTCGGCGAGCCGCTCGGCGCCCAGCGCGAACACCGACGCATACGCGCTGGATAGCCCGCCCGCGCCAGCCAACGCCGCCCCGAACTTCAGAAACTCGCGCCGATTAGGCTCTTGCGCCATGAGACCCGCTCACCCGGGTTGCGATTCAAGAACACCAAAAATGCGAAGGGAAAAGGGAAAGGTTGGAAAAAGGAAGGAAGAGGTGGGATGTCGCCATTCTCCCTCTCACTTTCTTTCCCCCTTCCCCCCAATTTCCGCTTTTCCCTTCGCATTTCTGTGCTTTTCCTTTTGCCTTTACGTTCCCCTTTTTCTCACGTCAATGCACCGCGCACGCCAGGCAGGGGTCGAACGAGCGGACTACGCGGCCGGCTTCGACCGGGTTATCGCGATCCGCGACTTCAACGCCTTCCAGGGCCTTTTCCAGCGGACCGGGCTGACCTGCGTCGTCCCGCGGCGAGCAGTTCCAGGTCGTTGGCACCAGGCACTGGTAACGCTGGATGGTGCCCTCCTCGATCGACAGCCAGTGCCCCAGCGATCCGCGGGGCGCCTCGATCAGTCCAAAGCCCGAGCCTCGCTTCACGCGTTTGAAATCCCGCGCCGGCGGACCGTTCGGCTCGATCTGTCCAAGCCACTGGCGGGCCTGACGGGCGAGTATCGTCGCCTCCAGGGCCCGGCAGACGATGCGGCCCATGACGGAAACGAGTCGCTCAGGCCCAACTCCAAGCCGCTTCAGCAGCGCGTCAACCTCCGGCTTGCCCGGCCAGGCGTGCGGCGAACGGTAGTTCACCAGAATCCGGGCCAACGGGCCGACCTCCATCGGCAGGCCCTTGTAGCGCGGGGCCTTGATCCACGAGTAGCCGTTGGCTTTGCGGGGGTCTGCCTTGGTCTCACCCCGCGAGGGATGAAGCTTGCTCGGCGAGGCGAACCACGAAAAGGCGACGTCCTCGGCAATGGCCGTCGCGTCCAAGGCTTCCCACTTTCCGTCGCGAAGCACGCCCGGGGCCAACAGATGCCGGCCGTCGTCCCCTTGTTCGAAGCTCCCGTAGCAGAGCATGTGACCGTATCCCGCGCCGAGGTTCCAGTACCGCGGGAAGGCGCGGGCCAAGGCCACGGCGTCGGGCAGCATGGCACGCTCCAGAAATTCTGCAATCCGCTGGAGCCGCGACCGGTAGCTGCCAATGCGTTCTTCGCTGGGAGTCTGCGTACACCCGCCCGGCACGATCGACGTGCTGTGCGGCAGACGCGCCGCGAACACAGCCCCCATTTCATCCGTGGCCCGCCGCATTTCCAACGCCTCGGCATAATGGCCCAGAAGTGCGTACGCCAGATCGCCTCCGGCCAGGTCGCCGGCCGCCGCCTGCGGCAGGAGCGGAGCGGCCGGGAACGCTTCCTGGGCGGCCTTGGCGTGGGCCAGTCCACCTTCCACCCATGCCTTGAGCCCCGCCAGTGCGCCGTCCCGTCCGGCGTACCTGGCCACTGCCGAAACGTCGACGAAATCGGGCACCACGAACTGATAGAAATGCAGAACGTGCGACTGGAGCGTGTTGGCGGCGAGGATCAAGTTCTGGAGCAGCCGGCCGTTGGGGCTGGGCTTGATGCCGTAGGCCATCTCCTGGGCCCGGACCGAGGCCAATCCATGCGGGATCGGGCACACACCGCAGATCCGCTGCGTGATCTGCTGGGCGTCGAGCGGCTCGCGGCCCACCAGCAGCGTCTCGAAGCCGCGGAACATCTCGCCCTGACAGCGGGCGCGGACGATGCGCCAAACCGAGTGCCCCTGCGCACCGGTCACGGCCTCGGCGTCCGTCTGGATCGCCAGGTGTCCCTCGATGCGCGTGACGGGACTGATTTCAAGCCTTGTGGCCACGGTTGTCTCTCGTCAATCGCCGTAGGCGTACTCCCAGTTCCGTAACCTGACGACCGTGCCCGCACTACGAACGGATCGAAGCCTCTTGCAGCGAGCCGGTGCGACACAAGGCGCCGCGCGTTGGAGTATGATCCAGCAGAGGTCGATAGCCGTCCAGACCACGGAAGTCTCCTACAGACCCAAGGGCGGCTGGCTTGCCGACGCGGCAGTTTCGGCCGGCGTCAGCGGACGATGGTAGAGCCTTACGCCCCGGATTTTCCCGGTGACCTGATAGGCCGAACCGGGCGCGGCGCTGTACTGGCCCACGCACAATTCGCCGGGCCAGACGATGGCGGCCGCTTTTCCGGCCGTTTGGGCCACTTGGACTCCGTCTTGGTAGAGCCGAGCCGTGCGGCCGTCGAAGACGCCAGCCAGGTGAGTCCATTTTCCCACGGCCGGCCGGCCGCCGTCGCAGTCGACGCCGCCTACGTGCCAGCGGAACACGCCGCCTAGACGCTGGAGGAACCAGCCCGCCTGATTCCACGAACCGCAACTGACGATCACCGGCATCTGCCCCGGCTCGCGGAAGAAGACCCAGCACTCTACGGAGAGGGGCTGGCCGAGGTCGAAGTGCGCGTGATGCGGGAACGAGGCGTGGCCGCCGCGTGCGAGATCGAGGGTCCCGCCTTCGCAACGGGCCCCGTTAAGCGGTCTGCCCACCAGCGGCTTATCGCCATAGAGCTGCGCCGTCAGATCGCGATGGAACGGGGCGACGAACACCGGCTCCTCGATCACGGTGGCCGACGCAGTCAATGGGGGCGTAGGCTGGCTGTCGGCCCCGCGCAGGCCGATGGCCCGGACCGCATACGCATACGGCGTTCTGGCCTCGACGCCGGCATCCACGTAGGAAGCCTCGCGAACCGGCGACTCGGTGAGCTTGACCCACTGGCTGGAGCCCGGCTTGCTCCGGTAGACGTCGTAGCCGCGCAGCGCTCGCGCCGGGCCTTGCCACGCCAGCCGGATCGCACACGAGGCCGGCAGGGCGCGCAACTCGGTGGGCGCAGGTGGCGGGGAAGGCGGGGGAACCGTCACGGTTGCATACACCGGCCGGCTCTGCTGGCCGCCGGAAACAAACACCACGGCGTAGACTTGCTTGCCCGTGGGCGCCGAGCGATCGACGTATCGCGACAGGACCGTTCGCTTCAGCAGCGTCTTTTCGGAAGGTCGGAACTCCTCCTGGCCAGCGCGGTGGACCTCGGCTTCGAGGCCGATGGTCTGCGCCGACGCCTCCCATTGCAGATGCACAAGGCCCTCCTCGTCGAGCGAGACTTGCGGCGCTGGCGTCGCCTGCGGCAGCGAGGGCGGATTGAACTGGCGGCATGCGCCGGCCAGGACCTCCGCCCCCGGCATGTCCACGCGCGGAGCCGCGAGAGCCTTCGACCGGGCACGGTCGATGATCGCCAGCATGGCGCGGTAGCGCGGATCGCCCGCCGAGGCGAAACAGGCGACGGGCTTGCCGCTCGGGTCGGGCGGAAGAATCGGCTGGCTCGCGAAGGCCTCGACCGGCTGAACTGCGTGGGCGTAGCCGTTGACGAGCAATCGGATCCGCTGCCGCCGCGGATCGACCTTTCGGTCGCGGCACAGCCCCAGCCCCAGCCCGTCGCCTTGCGCCATGGGCGCACGCAGGATACGGCTGAGCTGCGGTTCTTTCAGATTGATCCAGTCGCTCTCAAAGTAGGCGATGCGTTCGCCCTGGCCGTGGCAGCGGAGGCAGCCGGCCACTTGCATCTGGGCCGTAAGGGCCGCTTGCGTCTCGCCCCAGTTCCGGATCGCGCAGCCGTGCTCGGTCTGGTCCCAAGAGCCGTGATAGAGGCCGTTGGTGTCGATCCAGGCCATGAGCAGGTCTCGCTCTTTTCGCGAAAGACTGGCGATGCGTCCTTCATGGCCGTTGACGAGGATTTTGGCCAACGGAGCCGCCCCCGAGCCGAACGTGCGGGGCTCCATGAGCGGCGCCGAGCCGAAGGCCGTGCCGTTCATACAGTCGATGCCCGCGATCCAGTAGGCGACCAACTGCGTCTGGCGCCGGCTGGTAAGGTTCTCGTAGCTGATGTTGAAGTGCTCCGTCCATCCGCCCGTGAGGTCCATGCCGCCGCCAATCCCCTTCTCGCCGCCGTGGCAGCTTGCGCAATGCTTGTCGAGGATCGGCTGGACCATGCTCGGGTAATCGACATGCCCGCTGCCCCACGACTCGGGTTGGGGCCGGGTGGGGGCGCGTCCCAGCAGGCCGCGAGGTCCGGAATTGGCGGCCGTGCTGTACTTGTGTTCGTGGCATCCGATACACGAGCGGGTCGTGCCCGGCGCGGCCTGCACGAAGGTCCGCATGCTCTGCACCATGCGCCCCTCGGCGTCGAGGGCCTGCAAGTACACGGCCCGGCCCGAAGGCACCTCGAAATAGGCCGAGCCGTTCTCATCGACCGGCACGACGCCGAGATAGTTCTTCACGCTGAATGCCAGGGCGCAACTCACCAGGAAGACCTGGTTGTAGGGGCTGCCGCCCATCATCGTGGGGCTGACGCGAGAGGTTTCCTCGATCACGCGAAGCTGCTTCACTTCGCCCCGCTTCACCCCCTTGAGTCCCTGGTAGATGTCCTGGACGAAGAACCGGCCGGTCTTGGCCTTGCGGTCGATCGAGTCGGCGATGGCCAGCGGCCGGTTCCGCGGCTTGACCAGCATCGGGGCGTGGAGACAGATTTGCGGATCCGAGAGGAGCGTTGCGCGGTGGCCCGCCCGATCGATCAATTCCAAGACGTTCCGCGTCTGTCCTGCGGGCCGCCCGCTGAAAAGCACGACGTCTTCGGACAGCGGCCACGGTTCGCACGAGTCGCCGACGTCGCAGGTCGGGTCCTTGGGATGCTCGAAGTTGACAGCGGCCCGGGGATCGTTCTTCCCGCGCCGCGGATCGATCATGGCGATCGACCCGCGCGGCGGGGCGTTGTGCTTGGCGAACGTGCCCACGATCAGGTGCGAGTTGGGCACGGGCCGGGCATCGAGGACCGCCTCGGGGAAGACCATGTTGTTGGCGTACATGGCGGTCTCTTGCGTCCCGTCGGGATTGACCGTCCACAGCGACTGGATCGTCAGGGCGTTCTTGTCGACGTATTCCCAGCGGCCGAAGAGGACCCGGCCGTCGGGCAGAACGCACGGATCGAACTCGTTGACGTTGTTGACCGAGATGGGGTGGATGTCCGAACCGTCGGCGTTCATCACGTGCAGGATCGAGACGCCGCTGTTGGCGCAGGGCACCAGTCCGCTGGGGCGCGTGGAGAGAAACACGATGCGCCCGTCGGGCAGATAGGCCGGCGCAATGTCGTGCTGGCCGCTGTGGCTTCCCTTGTAACAGCCGCAAGCGATCGTTGGATCGGTCACCCGGCGCAGTCCCTTGCCGTCGATGCCGATCTCGTAGATGCTCGTATTGCCCGAGGGCTCGCCCTTGAAGCAGAACAAGAGCTTCGTGGCGTCCCACGAGAGTTCGGGATGGGTGTACACGCCGAGGCCGAGCGTGCCGGGCGTCGTGGGATCGATCACCGGGCGAATCTTCCACTCGGATCGCGGGGCTTGCGGGTTCTCGAGCACGTAGATGCCCCCGCCTCCCGGCGGCCACTTGTAATACGTGTCGTAGATGTGGATGCCCGTGTAGGAATGCCGCTTGACGAACAACAGCGGAGCGTCCAGAAGCTTGAGCATGTCCCGCCCGGCCTCGGTTTGACGCGGGGAGGACGGCTTTGATGCGGGCGAAACCGCAATCGCGGCTTGGAGGCCGAGCAACAGGCTGGCCGCGACGATCGAGGCGACAAGTTGCTGTCGTTTGGTCATCACACAATCCTCGGCTGTGTCTAGTCGTAGTCGTGAGGGTTGCGAGTTCCGGTCCAGCATAATCCAGAATCTATGCCGGTGAAAGAGACTCCCGCCCCGCCGGCGCCGCTTGGGATCTTGAGGCGGCCGACGCAACACGCTACAACAACCATCAGCCTGCCTACGAAAGGCCCCACCCATGCGACCGTCACAACCCCCTGCTCGCACCCGGCGATCTTTCCTGCGAACCGCAAGCGCCCTGGCCGTGGCGCCCCTTGCTCCTCTGGTTGTTCCGTCCTCGGCCGTCGGCGCCGATCGGACCACGCCGCCAAGCAACCGGATCGGTTTGGGGTTGATCGGCGTGGGCATGGTCGGTCGCGGGCATCTTCAGGGATTCCTCCACGAGCGGCGGGCCCAGGTGCTCGCCGTTTGCGACGTTGACCGCTGGCGCCGCGAAGACGCCCAGGCGACCACCGAGAAGACCTATGCCTCGCGCCGGGCCAGCGGCGCGTATCGCGGCTGTGCCGCCTATAACGACTTCCGCGAGTTGCTGGCCTGCGACGACGTCGACGCCGTGTTCATCGGCACGGGCGACCGCTGGCACGGCGTGGCCACGGTGATGGCGGCCAAGGCGGGCAAGGACGTGTACGTCGAGAAGCCGATCTCGCTGACCATTGCCGAGGCCCGGGCCATGGTCGAGGCCGTGCGCCGCAATGGGCGCGTCTGCCAGTGCGGCCTCCAGCAGCGTTCGACGCGCGAGTTCCGCCTGGCCTGCCAACTGGTCCGCGACGGCGCCCTGGGCAAGATCCGCTTCGTTTACGTGATCGGGCCGGGCACGAGCATCGACATCCAACTGCCGGCCGAACCGATCCCCGAAAGCCTCGATTGGGACATGTGGCTCGGCCCCTGTCCGTGGCGCCCGTTCAATCATCGCTTTCACTATCTGGGCCGGCCGTTGAACGTGGTTCCGTGGGATTTCTGCCGCGATTTCGGCGGTGGGGGCCTCACCAGCGGCGTGGTTCACGCGTTCGACGTGGTCCAGTGGGGGCTTGGCATGGACCACTCCGGCCCGAGCGAAGTCATTCCGCCCGAGACCGGCCTCTTTCCGTCGCTCACCTTCAAATATCCCAACGACGTGCTCGTGCAGGTCGTGGCGGG